>JAKIST010000162.1 GCA_021648495.1 Draconibacterium sp. | reverse complement strand
GATCGGATAATCCTAATCAAGTAAATAATGTTTTGGGGTTTCCATTTATTTTTAGGGGCGCATTGGATGTTCGTGCCACCGACATCAACGAAGAGATGAAAATTGCAGCGGTAAAAGCATTGGCGAGTTTGGCAAAAAAGTATGTTCCCGAAATGGTTGAAAAAGCCTACAATCAACAAAATATTGTATTCGGGAAAAACTACATCATTCCAAAACCTCTCGACCCGCGATTAATTACTACAGTTTCTGTCGCTGTTGCAAAAGCTGCAGTGGATACTGGGGTAGCCCGCAAAAAAATTAAAAACTGGGACGCATACAAACAGGAATTAACAGACAGATTGGGTTTGAACAATAAACTAATTATGTCTATTCGAAACAAAGCCAAACAGGATCCCAAACGAGTAGTTTTTGCCGAAGGAAACGATTTTAAGGTTTTAAAAGCCGCCCAGTTTGTTTTACACGAAGGTATTGCCAAACCAATTCTATTGGGTAACAAAGAAAAAATTGCTGAACTCATAAAAGAGAATCAATTGCAACTCGGAAATATTCCTATTATTGATATTAATAATTCAGTTTCAAAAGAAACAAGACACCGTTATGCAAAAATCCTATACGAAAAGAGAAAGCGTAAAGGAATGACTTATGACGAAGCTGTTGAGCATATGTACCACCGCGATTACTTTGGGGCAATGATGGTGGAGACAGGCGAAGCCGATGCTTTTATCTCAGGGTTTTCAAGAAAATATGCCGAAACCATCCGGCCAGCACTCCAGGTAATTGGGGTTAAAGAGAAATTCAACAACATTGCTGGAATGTATATTTTGAACACAAAACTTGGTCCCTATTTTTTAGCCGACACTACCGTAAACATGGATCCTCCAACTCAAACACTGGTAGATACAACACTTTTAACAGCAGAAAAAATAAGGGGATTTAACATTGAACCTCGTATTGCGCTCCTTTCGTATTCCAATTTTGGTGCTTTTAAGGGACACGGAAGTCCCGTTAGAGCTGGGGAAGCGGTTAAGATTCTTCACGAAAAATATCCAGATCTGATGGTAGATGGCGAAATGCAGGCCAATTATGCTTTAGACGGAAAACTCCGTTACAAAAGATTTCCGTTTAACAAATTGGGCGACCAATCAGTCAATACCCTTATTTTTCCCGATCTTAGTTCAGGAAATATTACTTACAAAGTACTTCAATCGCTGGGGACAGCCGAAGCCATTGGACCTATTTTAATGGGAATGGAAAAACCAGTTCACATTTTACAACGCGACAGTTCGGTCCGCGAAATTGTAAATATGGTTGCCATTGCGGTTATTGATGCGCAATCTGTAGAGGAGAAATAGAACTCTATCCTACATTATTCACAAATCATCTTATTCCAAAGCCAAACTACTTTGAATAAAGATAATGCTCGACTTTCGGCCCTCAAAATAGCTTTGGTATTTCTGCGGGCCTCAACTCTGCGCTTCCCTTCACAAAGAGAGAGGGGAAAACCATCAACAACGTGGTGAAACTTTACAAGTTAGAAAACATCTGTTATAATCAAATGATTTTTTTAAAACTCGCGCAAGTTTTTTTATTGAACCGTGTCATATCTGTATTAAAGATTTTTTAAACAATTATTAAAACAGTTAAAACATGAAAAATTTAAGAAAACTATCCGTTTTATTTTTAGTAGCAGCAGGTTTGTTTTTGCTGAATTCGTGCAACAAAAGTGATGAAATTGTTCCAGGGAATGTGCTAGCGAAAACTACTGTAAAAGATTATTTAAACATGGTGAGTGCATTCTCTCTGTCAACGGTAGAGGAAATAACCAGCGGCGAAGACGGGTTAAAATCGGCGACACTCGCTAATTGCGTAACTGTTACAGTTCATAAAAATGAAAATGGCGATTTTTGGCCACGCAATTGGACACTCGATTACGGCACCGAAAATTGTGAATGTATTACAGGTGTCCTTCGCAGGGGAAAAATTAATGTAAGCTTGTCGGACTGGTGGAAAAACGAAGGTTCGTTAAAAGAAATCACTTTTGAAGATTTCTACATGAACGACAACAAAATGGAAGGTGTAAAAACCATTCTCAACACCGGGTTAAACGAAAACGGAAACTTAACTTTTAGCAAAAAAGTTACCGATGCAAAACTTACCTACGCCAACGGATCGACAATTAGTTGGAATTGCGACAAAAACAGCGAACAAATTGAAGGTGGGACAACCCTCCTATTTGCCGATGATGTGTGGGCGGTAACTGGTACTGGATCGGGAGTTAACCTCGATGGGAAAAGCTACACAATAACAATTACAACTCCTTTAATTTACAACAATGGTTGTTTCTATCCTGCCAACGGGATTGTTGAAATTTCGACTGAAGGAGAAGACCTGAAAGTAATCGATTATGGCGATGGTGAATGTGACAACCTTGCTACTGTAACTGTTGGCGGTGTATCCGAAACAGTTGAGTTGTAACCAAGCCCCAAAGTAATTGGAATATAGGCAAAATGATTTTTTGTGCGTATTCCAATTTTATTTTTTTTAGAAATAAATAAATATATTGTACTTTAGTTTTTTAACCTACGTTTGGATTTTATAATCATAAAATAAATTAAAATGAAAATAACAGAAGAAATTAAAATTAGCGATAATGGTTTTGTATTTAATTCAAAAACCGGCGATTCGTTTAACCTAAACCCATTTGGATTAGAGTTAATCAAACAAATTGCCGAAGACAAAGATTTTGCGAGCACCCGCGACGGAATACTTGAGAAATATGACATTGACGACTTGACAATCGAAAAAGATTATTATGAATTTTATGCCCTGTTAAAACATCACCAAATAATTGCGCAGGGCGATCCGTTAGATTTTAATTAACAGAGAATTATGTCGAAGAAAAAACTAACTGTCGCTGTAACAGGCCTTAACAACACTGATAATCCGGGACCGGGAGTTCCCGTTATCCGTGGGTTAAAAGACTCTAAAGATTTCGATGTTCGGATAATTGGGCTGGTTTACGAAAACCTCGAACCCGGAATTTATATGGAAGGTTTATGCGATCGTATTTTTCAAATTCCATACCCATCGGCTGGTTCCGACGACTTGATTGTACGTATCGAGCAAATTCATCAACAAGAAAAAATTGATGTAATGATTCCCAATTTCGATGCGGAACTTTTTTCGTTTATGAAAAACGAACAACGTTTATTGGACAAGGGAATTCATACATTTTTGCCTTCGCTGAAACAGTTTCAGGAACGCGAAAAAGACCAACTGGCGAAGTATGGTGAAAAATACGGAGTGAAAGTTCCAGAAAGTATTAACCTCAGCAGTGTTGGCCAAATTTCTGATATGGAAGATAAATTTGATTACCCCGTTATGGTGAAGGGGCAATTTTACGATGCTTACAAAGCAAATAACGAGGAGCAGGTAAAACAGGCCTTTTATAAGATATCAGCCAAGTGGGGTTTCCCTGTAATTGTTCAGGAATTTGTACAAGGAACCGAAGTAAACGTAATTGCTTTGGGCGATGGAAAAGGGAACACAATCGCTGCCGTTCCCATGCGGAAACAATACATTACCGACAAAGGAAAAGCCTGGGGTGGAATTACACTCGGCGATGAAAAAATGATGGATCTTACCCGCATGTTAATCCAGAAAACCTTATGGAAAGGTGGAATGGAACTCGAACTTATTAAAACAAACGGCGGAGAATATTATCTGATTGAGATCAATCCCCGTATTCCGGCATGGGTTTATCTTGCCGTTGGAGCCGGACAGAATATTCCCGACGCTTTAATAAAGTTGGCTCTCGGAAGGGATGTAAAACCAATGACCGAATATAAAATAGGCAAAATGTTTGTACGTTATTCTTACGACGTGATTGTGGATTTGGAGAAATTTGCAGCTATTTCAATGAATAAAGAAATTTAAAGTATCGACAATTAATAAATGGCTGAAATTAATTAAATGCCCCTTCGACTTCGTTCAGAGTGACTGTCAGACTGAGCGAAATAGAGGTCTAAAACCATATTTCAACAACATTCAATTTTAAAAGAAAAAACAATGGAAAAATTAAAATACGAAAAACCGGTTATTAGCAAAATTACTGCTGGGGTTCCCAATAAATTCGGCTTATCTGCAAAACAAAAAATAATTTCTGAAATCGATGGAATTCCTGTTTCCAAATTAATGGATGAATATGGCTCGCCTGCATTTATAATATCAGAAAAAACAATTAGAGATACTTATGCAGAAGCAAAACGGGCGTTTGAAACCCGCTATCCAAAAGTTCAGTTTGCATGGTCGTATAAAACCAATTATCTCGATGCGGTTTGCAGCATTTTTCACGACGAAGGTTCGTGGGCTGAAGTTGTTTCTGGCTTTGAACTTGAAAAAGCGCTGTCGAACGGTGTAAACGGGTCGAATATTATTTTTAATGGCCCCGAAAAATCAGAAGAAGATTTAACGCTGGCTATTAATCACAACGCATGTATCCACATTGACCATTTCGATGAATTGTATTTGTTGATTGAAACCACCCGCAAGCTAAATAAAAAAGCTCGCGTTGCTATTCGTGTAAACCTCGATGCCGGAATTTACCCAATCTGGGATCGTTTTGGTTTTAACTACGAAAATGGTGAAGCGTGGAATGCAATCAACCGGATTATGTTGGCAGAAAATCTTGAAATGATTGGTTTGCACACCCACATTGGAACCTATATTATGGTGGCTTCGGCTTATGCAATTGCAGCCACAAAATTGTCTAATTTGTACATGGCAATTCACCGTAAATTCGACCACTGGCTGAAATACATTGATTTGGGTGGAGGTTTTGCATCAAAAAATACATTGAAAGGTGCCTACATGCCGGGTTCAGAAACCTGTCCGACTTTCGACGAATATGCCGAAGCCATTTCAAATGCAATCATTTCGTCTGAAATTCCACACGAAAATTTACCCGTGCTATTTTTAGAAACCGGGCGTGCAATGGTTGACGATTCGGGATACTTGCTAACTACCGTAATCGCAAACAAACGCTCTACACTTGGTCGGCGAACAATGGTTATCGATGCCGGTGTTAATTTGCTGTTCACCTCATTTTGGTATAATTTGGGCGTTTATCCAAGCAAGGAAGTTTCAAGCCATGTGGAAGAGTCAACCATTTACGGCCCCTTGTGTATGAACATTGATGTAATTCGCGATGCCATAAATTTCCCATCTTCAAAAGTCGGCGACCAGTTGGTTATTGAACGGGTTGGAGCATATAACATGACACAGTGGATGCAGTTTATAACATTCAGGCCAAACGTTGTACTGATTGATTTAGAAGGAAAAACACATATCATCAGGAAAAAAGAGAACCTGGATTCGTTACAAAGTTTCGAGATGAACCCGAAAAGATAAAAACAAAAAACCCGGCTTCATCACCAGCATAAGAACTGGGAGAGGAATCACCGGGACTACTCAACAAAAATACGAATAAATGGATAGAAAAGCAATAGAAAGAATAATTTCGAAAGAGAGACTTAAGCCATATTTAAAATTTCATTCGTGCAATTTTGAAAAAGCTGTTGCACATTATAAAGCAAATATTGAGGTTTCAGAGTCATTCTATCCATTATTGTCGATATTAGAAATTGGTCTTCAAAATAATATTGACAATCAGTTGAAACAGAGATTTAATGATGAAATTTGGTTTGAAAACAGTAGCTTCATAAAAATTGTATCGCGGTTCCAGATTGATAAAGTTTCAGAAGCAAGAAATAACATTTTACGAGATAGAAAAACAATTACTTCAGGAAAGATAATATCTGAATTATCGTTTGGATTTTGGGCTTCATTATTAGACTCTAAATTTGAAAAATCATTATGGAAGAATATCCGCCTTGCTTTTCCTAATTACCCTAAAAATATCAGAAAAAGAAAGACGATGAGTTCTAACCTGCATAATTCACAAATTATTCTATTCCGAAGTCAAACTGCTTTGAATAAAGAAAATGCTCGATTTTCGTTTCTCAAAATAACTAAGGCTATTTCTGCGAGCCTCAACTCTGTGCTTCCCTTTATTCTTTGCATTTTGACTTCTCATAACGAAAATTCATGAATAATGCAGGCTAAATTCAATGGTGTAAGAAAGTTGAGAAATAGGATTTTCCATCATGAATCAGTAACATGGAGTATTTCTGCTCTGACAAACTATAAGAATGAGATAATTGAGGGGATTGACTGGCTGGGCCATGATTTGTTAAATTGGAATCAGGATATTTTTAGATTTGATGAAGTAATTTATAAAAGAAGAAACTCTATACAATAGCAAAATTCTAACATTTGAAAAATAATACTCTATCATACAAACAAATTCTTTCTTCCATATTAAACAGTTATTCCCAGGTGTTTTTTTCTTCATCGAAATTACTGGCTGCTTTTTTAATTTTAATTAGCTTTTTCGACTACGGAGCCGGAATGGGGGGATTAATAGCTGTTTTAATAGCCAATTCCCTTGCCTGGGTTTTAGGATACAATAAATATTTGCTCAGTTCAGGATTGTACGGATTTAATGCTTTGCTTGTGGGATTGGGTGTGGGGATACTTTTTGAACCTTCTATGCAACTTTTTCTACTGGTAGCTATTTCTGCAATTATCTGTTTTTTCCTTACCATAGTTTTTCAGGGGGTACTTGGTAAATACGGGTTGCCGTTTTTAAGTGTCCCGTTTTTAATTACCATTTGGATAGTCGAATTATCGGGTGTCAATTTAACCGCACTCAACATTAGCGAACGTGGTATTTTTGTTTACAATGAATTGTATGCACTTGGTGGACAGCATTTTGTCGATTTTTACGATTTCCTTGAAAACAACATCACCTCTTCGTTTCTGCGGATATATTTTCATTCGCTGGGAGCTATATTTTTTCAGGCTCATTTATTGGCCGGAATTGTAATCTCGCTGGGCCTGCTTATTTATTCGCGAATAACATTTGTGCTTTCCTTTTTGGGTTTTTCGGTTGCTTATCTGTTTTATAATATTGTAGGAATAGAGTTCGACTCGCTCGGCTACACTTTTATTGGCTTCAACTATATTCTAACAGCTATTGCCATTGGAGGCTATTTTTTGGTTCCGGGGCGCGTAACTTTTGGGTGGGTAATTGTATTGCTCCCCACGGTGGTTTTAATAACCATAAGTACGCAACAAATATTTTTGATGTTTAAACTCTCTCCCTATTCGCTGCCGTTTAACATGGTTGTTTTAATGTTTTTATACGCATTAAAACTGCGCGAACAGCGTCCTAAACATCTCGTCGAAACCCCAGTTCAGTTAGGGAAACCTGAAAAGAATCTCTATTTACATTCCGGAAACACAAAACGTTTTCCGTCGGCTTACCCAATTTCGGCATCCTTGCCTTTTTATGGCGAGTGGACAATTAACCAAGGCCACAACGGGGAACACACCCACAAAGGTGCATGGCGGCATGCATGGGATTTTGTTATTACCGACCGCAATGGAAAACAATTTAAAGGAAGCGGCGATTTTCATGAAGATTATTTTTGCTTTGGAAAAGCAGTACTTGCCTCGTTTGAAGGAACGGTTGTTGAAGCAATTAACGATATTCCCGATAATATTATTGGCGATATAAATACCAAAAATAACTGGGGAAACAGTGTTGTAATAAAACATGCCGAGTATATATATTCAAAGGTCAGCCACCTGAAATATCATTCGGTTGAAGTTAAAGTTGGCGATATTATTAAGCAGGGTCAGATTGTCGGGCGCTGTGGAAATTCGGGACGGTCGCCGTATCCACATCTGCATTTTCAGTTTCAGGCAACACCTTATATTGGCTCAACAACAATCGATTATCCGTTTGGCCATTTTTTGCTGAAAGAGGAGAACAAATATTCGCTTAAAACTTTCGAAATTCCACAAAAAGACCAGATTGTTGCCAACCCATCGAAAAATGAGATGCTGAAAAATGCACTGCATTTTATTCCCGGTCAACGTTTAAAAGTTACTGTTGAAGTTGAGTCTGACAAGGATAAATGGCAAAAGCAAGCGGGTACTTTTACATGGTTGGTCGAAACCGATGTTTTTAACACTACCTACATTCGTTGCGAAAAAGATGGTGCTTTGGCTTACCTTCATAATAATGGCGATCTGCACTATTTTACCAACTTTATAGGTGCGAAGAATTCGGCGTTATACTGGTTTTTTATTACACTTTTTAAAGTTCCAATCGGATTTTTGCCAAACAGTAAAATTTCTGACTCTATTCAGTTGAATATGATGTTTGGTGGAGTGTTGAAATTTTTACAGGATTTTATTTCACCAATTTACCTGTTTTTAAAAGTTGATTATAATTTGAACATTAAAGACGCGGGAGGTATTTTATCGTCAGGAGATATTGAAATGAGTGCACTTATTACTAAAAAAATTATAGGTCGGAAAGTAAAAGAATTCAATTGCGAACTTAAAATAAATCAGCAGGCAGAATTCGATATTACAATTAATTTCGATCAAACCAACATAAAAATATTATGCCAAAACGAACTCTAATAACCATAATTTTGCTTCTGTTCTTGCTTGCTGCTTCGGCACAAAAAAGATTGAACTATTTTGAAGCTGACAAAAAATCGTACGAGCTTTTTAATCAACAAAAATGGGATGAATTGATAGAATTTTCAGGCGAAGTACGAAGACAGGGTATCGATTTTTTTTATTTGCAGGCACGTACCGGTATTGCATATTACAACCTGAAAAAATATCGGAAAGCTACCGACTGGTTTTTAGAAGCATGGAAAAACGACCAGTCGTTTGAGTGGTTGCAAGAGTATTTATACTACAGTTTAGTTTATAGCGGGCGCAGTTTGGAAGCCACTAAATATGCAGCTAAATTTACAAATCAATTAAAAAGTAAAATCGGTTTTTCTAATAGTAAACTAATACGGTTGGCTGCTGAAGGCGGATTCTCTTTTAACCCCGATTTTGAACAGCTTATAAATGGTTCTCTTGGCGATGAGGCAAATGTTGGTGATGATTATGGTGAGGCTTTTTATCTGAAAAATTATAATTTCGAATCGTTCGACCTAACCCATCAGATTTTACCGGGATTTAACATATTTCATAATCTTACAATATTGTCGAGTAACCGCGAACAACAGGTTGACTGGGGCGAACGATTTACATTTCCAATAAAAACCCGGCAGTATCAATATTTTCTAAATCCAGGTTTTGTGTTGGGACAAAAAATATATGTTTCGCCATCGTTAAGTGTTATTTGGGGGAATTTTGATCTGTTTATGGGCGCACTAAATTCGAATTCAATCAAATACTTCTATTCCAGTCCGCAGAACTTTTCTGATATAATTTTTTCAACTTCAGTATGGTCGCATTTCGGGAACTTTTCGCCGGGAGCAGAAATTAATCTGGCAAATATCTACAATAAAAGTTTTACCCAGCTCTCGGCGTGGGTTACAGTTTATCCTTTTTCGAATACTAACTTTTATTTCACTCCAAGAGTATATTTTAAATCGGATTCGGAAACAGGTTTAAATTATAATACATTCGGAATTGCAGGTGGTGCACAACTCGGACCGGTACATTTTAACGCGCAATATTTGGTTGGCGACATGAAAAATTTTATTGAAGCTGCCGGATATGTAATTTCAAATTTCCCGGGAACATCGGATAGTAAATTTACCGGTAGTTTATATTTTCCACAA
>JAKIST010000161.1 GCA_021648495.1 Draconibacterium sp. | reverse complement strand
TGCTTGTGTTTTTTGCCGCGTCTGTGCACAAAATATTGTCCCTAAATTCCCGGGCTTATTTCTGAGTAAGCCCTTAGCGGTCTGGCGGCTCAAACAGGGAGTAACGAAATTAAAATTTTAATTTTATGAAACGAAGATCATTCATTAAAACAACAACGGTAGGATTTGGAAGTATTTTAATTGCTCCAAATATAATGGGATCGGTAACAAATAGAGATTTTAACCCGGAAAAATTGCCCAACTTTTTAGTTCGAAGGCTTACTTCAGGACAGAAGCACCACTTTTTTGGTTATTATGGTATGTCGCCCTGGAACCGTTCCGAAACAAAAATGGTATGCCTCGAATCAGAATTTCAAAATCGATTGCCCAATCCGGGAGAAACAGCAAATATCGGATTGGTGAACCCTGAAAATGGAGCTTTTACACCTTTGGAAAAAACTGCTGCCTGGAACCTTCAACAGGGTTCGTTAATTCATTGGAACCCCTTAAAACCTGACTCTGAAATTATTTACAACGATCAAAATGGGAAAGAGCTGGTTTCGGTTAAATTAGATGTTGACAATAGAAATAAATCATTGCTTCCCCGCCCAATCAGCGCAGTTGCGATTACCGGGAAATATGCTTTGAGCCTTACTTATGGACGAGTGGGGCGTTTACGAAAAGTTGTTGCTTATGCCGATGCAGTAGATCCGTACGCAAACGAAGCACATCCTCAAAAAGACGGAGTTTTCCTTTTAAATTTAGAAACCAACGAAACGAAACTGATTGTTAGTATAGCTGAAGTTTTTGAGAAATCGGTGGCAGAATATCCTGATTTGGCAAAAAGACAAATGTGGTTCAATCATACCGTAATTAATCCTGCCTGCACCCGTTTTTTATTTCTATCCCGAACAAGAAACGAAAAAAATAACCTGGATTCTGCAATGTTTACCGCAAATATGGATGGTACTGATTTAGTTCAGATAATTCCTTTTGGCAGCGGCGTTTCACATTTTGGCTGGCGGAACAACAATGAAGTAATTGCAACTTTTTACCGCGAAGGTGAAAAAACGATAAAACACTATCTTTTTCCGGACAAAACAACCGATTACAAAGTAGTTATGCTGCATTTCCAGACCGAAACAAAATTGCCATATAGGGCAACATTTGAAAAATATTTGTATCTTTGCAAAAGAAAAGACAAAAGTCAATGGAAAAAAGATATGAAGTTTATTTATCACCAGAAGCACAGACTTTTTATGATAGCGTAGGAACTAAAGAACAAAGAAAGATAGACTTTGTAATTGACAAGGTAGAAATGAATCTTTTTGGAGACTGGTTTAAGAAATTAACTTCTTCAAATGGAATTTGGGAATTTGTTGTAGACTTTAGAGGAGTTTTTCATCGGCTATTATCTTTTTTTGACACAGAAGAGCCGAATGATCCGTTAATAATTGTAACACACGGGTTCAAGAAAAAGACAAACAAAACCCCAAAAAATGAAATAGATAAAGCAGAACAATTAAAGAAAAAATATTTTTCAGAAAATAAATAATAGAAATAATGGAAAAAAGACGAGAACGATTAAACAAAATGGGATTTGTTTCACATGACGAACAAAAAGACAAAGTTTATGGACTGAAAGGAAGTGAAGCTAGAGAACAATATGAGAAAGATTTTAAAACTGAATTAATTGGAGATTTTCTAAAAAAACTGAGGAAAGAAAAAAACCTAACACAAGAACAATTAGCTGAGATAATGAAAATAGACAAATCATATATTTCAAAAATTGAAAACAATTTGAAAGAAACAAAATTTGGAACAATTAGAAGATATGTTGAAGCACTGAAAGTAAGTAAGATGTCGTTGAATATAGAATTTGATAATGGAAATTCAGAAACACTTCAATTAATTTGACTTTGGAAAGAACAAAAAAACGCAGCATAACAACAAATATAGTGCATGCCGCGGTTTCTTTTTCACAGAAAAAGAATTAGTAAATTTGAAAATTGTGAAATCAAAGAAAAATATTGAATAAAGTGCGGCACGCACCATATTCAAACCGTTGGCGATAACTTTATTATTGGAAACGGGCACTGCACTTTTACGCCGGACGCACGTTGGATGGCAACCGACCGAAAAGACAAGGAAAGTAATTCGCAGTCGTTATGGCTTTACGATTTGGAATTGGATAAAGGGATGATACTTTGCTGTAAACCCGTAAATGAAAAGAAATATTTTAGTGGTGATATCCGTTGCGATTTTCACCCGCGCTGGAACCCATCGGGAAATAAAATTTGTTTTGACGCTGTTGATACAGAAACCGGTACACGACAAATGCATTTGGTTGAATTTGTAAATAGTTAAATTCCATATTATGAACTCACGAAGAAATTTTATTGAAAAAACATTACTGCTTGCCCCCGCAATCGTTTTTCCAAAAATTATTTTTGGTAGTTTGAATCCGAACTTACCCAATGTTTTGATAATTGGTGATTCCATTTCAATTGGTTACACACCTTTTGTTAAAGATTTGCTAAAATTCAAAGCCAATGTTTTTCGTCCGATGTTAGATGAAAATAAACCCGAAAATTGCGAAGGGACAAGCAAAGGAATCAAAAACATTGAAAGGTGGTTAACAAAAACCGGAGTTGGAAAATCCAGTTTCCAATGGGATGTTATCCATTTTAATTTTGGCTTGCACGATCTTAAAAATGTTGACCCGGTAAGCGGCAAAAACAGTAAAAATCCAAACGATCCGCAGCAAGCCAATTTAAAGCAGTACAAAAAAAATCTGGAAAAAATTGTTGAAAAACTGAAAGCAACGGGTGCAAAACTTATTTTTGCAACTACTACTCCTTATCCTGATAAAACAAACGGGCCACTGCGCAAACCGGGAATGTCAGCAAAATACAATCAGAAAGCAAAAAAAATAATGAATAAAAATGGCATTGAAATAAATGACCTTTATACATTTATGAAACCACGAATGAACGAACTGCAACTGCCTAATAATGTACATTTCAAACCTGAAGGATACAAAGCGTTGGCAGAAAAAGTTGTGCAACGAATTAACGAAATCCTTCAGTAAACTTAATAAACAAGAAAATGAAAATCATTTTAAGCCTATTTTTTACAGCTTTTTTCCTCATTTCTTTGGCTCAAAAAGAAGTCCCTGAAACAAGCAGATCAATTAATAATTCACAAGCAGTTTTTGAAACCGACCAACAACTTCTAAAAAAATTTCAGGATATGAAATTTGGAATGTTTGTGCATTGGGGACCTGTGAGTTTAAAAGGAACTGAAATTGGTTGGTCGCGCGGAAATCAGGTATCCATTGAAGAGTACGACAATTTGTACAAACAATTCAATCCAACAAAATTTAATGCCGATGAATGGATAAAAACGTTGAAAGATGCCGGCATGAAATATATTGTGTTTACAACACGCCACCACGATGGTTTTAGCATGTGGCCAACAGAATATTCCGATTACAGTATTGCGGCAACTCCCTATAAAAAAGACATATTAATGGAGTTGAAAAAAGCCTGCGACAAATATGGAATCATGTTTGGAACCTATTATTCAATTTGTGACTGGAAAAACTTGGATTACCCGCTGGGGAGCCCGGGCGGAAGAACAAAAAAAGAAACCGGTAACATGGAAAAATTCATTCCGTTTATTAAAGGGCAAACCAAAGAGTTGATTGAAAAATACAACACAAAAATCCTTTGGTTCGACGGGGAATGGGAAGCACCGTGGACACACGAAATGGGATTGGATTTTTATCAGTATTTAAAAGGGCTGAACCAGCACATCCTTATTAATAACCGGGTTGACAAAGGCAGAAAAGGAATGGAAGGGATTACCATTTCAAAAGAGTTTGCCGGAGATTACGCCACTCCCGAACAACGCGTTGGAACGTACAATGTTGATGCTCCCTGGGAGTCGTGCATAACCATTTGTAAACAGTGGGCGTGGAAACCCAACGACAAAATGAAAAGTTTGGAGGAATGTCTGTTTACCCTATTGAAAACCGTTGGCGGCGGCGGAAACCTGCTTTTAAATGTTGGTCCAATGCCCGATGGCAGAATTGAACCGCGGCAAGTTGAACGATTAAAAGAGATGGGCAACTGGCTAAAAAAATACGGCGAAGCAATTTACAGAACAGTAGGTGGCCCTTATAAACCAAACGAATGGCTGGCTTCCACACGAAAGGAAAATAATATTTACCTGTTCCTGATGGATTTCAAAAAAAGTGAAGTTCGCATACCGTTTCCCTCCGATGTAAAGATAGAAAATTGTAAAATATTGGGTGGCGAAAAACTTGTTTTTAAACAAACAGGTGAATTACTTCAATTTGAGCTTCCTGCAAAACAAAATGAACTCGTAACAACCATCGAAATTAACATTGACGGTTCTGCTGAAGATATCGAAACTATTAACTTAAACTAAACAATTTGTTTTCAGTAAAAAATAAAAATATAATTATTACCGGTGCGAGTGGAGTAATCGGGTCGGCAATTTCTGTATCACTGGCAAAAGACGGAGCAAGATTAGCTATTTTAGGAAGAAGTGAAAATAAACTTCAGAATACCTTCAACAAAATTAATGAATTCGGAACCGGGCATCTTCAATTTTCCTGCGATGTTTTGGATGTTGAAGCTTTGAAAAATATCAATTTACAAATCCTCAAAGAGTTTGGTCAAATTGACGGATTGATAAATGTTGCGGGCGGAGCCACAAAAGGATCTTCAACAAAAGCCGAATTTTTAACCGATAAAACTCCTTTGGAAGATTCGTTTTTCGGAATTGACCTGCCCGGTTTTAGTTACACCACCGACCTGAATTTTATGGGCAGCGTAATTCCCAGTAAGGTATTTGGTGAAACGATGGCGAAACAAAAAAGCGGGAATATCATCAATATCAGTTCAATGGGCGCAATTCAGCCGCTTAGCAAATCACCTGCTTACAGTGCAGGGAAAGCAGCTATTTCAAATTTTACGCAGTGGTTGGCAGTGCATCTTTCGAAAGTAAATGTTCGGGTAAATGCGATTGCACCGGGCTTTGTTTTAACAGAACAAAACCGTTTTCTGCTTTTCGATGAAAAAACAGGCGAATTAACACCTCGGGGAAAACGAATTGTTGATCACACTCCACAAGGAAAATTGGGTGTACCCGAAGATCTTATTTCAACAATATTTTGGTTGCTTGCCGACGAGTCATCGTTTATCACAGGAATAACAGTTCCGGTTGACGGGGGGTTTTCAGCTTATAATGGAATTTAAATAGAAATGGGGAAAGTTATAATTGGAATTCATGGATTGGGAAACAAACCCAAAGCCAAAATACTTGAAGATTGGTGGTGGAAAGCAATAGCGGAAGGATTGCGAAAAAATACAAAAAACAAATATCGCAAACCGATATTTAAATTGGTTTACTGGGCCGATGTCCTTCACGAAAAGCCAAAAGATGAAACCAACACTAATCCAGATGATCCATCTTTTTTAGAAGAACGATATGAACCTGAATTATTTACCACGGAAATTAAAGATCATTCGGTTCGGAAAAAAATTATCGATGTCCTTTTAAATAAGATCGACGAGATATTTTTAAACGATGATTATTCGCTGAATTTTTCGGCACTTAACGATTTAATAATTGAAAATTATTTCAAAGATCTGGAAGCGTATTATTCCAACGATCTCAACGGAAAACAACAATTGGTGAGAAAAACTTTACGCAACAGGTTAAAAACTGTTTTAGAACTGCACAAAAAAGATGACATATTACTGATTGCACATTCCATGGGTTCAATCATTGCTTTTGATGTACTTTCTCTTTTTGCATCACTAGTTAAAATAAACACATTTATAACCATTGGTTCTCCGCTGGGATTGCCAGTAGTTGTGAGTAAAATCGCAAACGAACTTCAATTAAAGAACAGAGAAAAACAGAGGCTTAAAACGCCTGCATCAATAATTAATCATTGGTTCAATTTTTCAGACTTGGAAGACAAAGTTGCATTCGAGTACCACCTCGATAACGACTTTTCAGGGAATTCAAACGGCATTAAAGTAAGGGATTTTGTAGTTTCTAATAACTACACTTCCAATGGGCAGCACAACCCGCACAAATCATACGGATATTTGAGGACTCCGGAATTTTCAAAAAAAATATATAATTTTCTGACTGAAAAACCCACAACCATTTATCAGATTATTTGGAACCACATCCGGAAATTTTTATTAATCGGTAAATCGAAACGTTTGTTACGGAAAAAGTAGAAACCCTGAAAAATTTAAAAAGAACATTCAATTCGCATTAATATGAATATTGTAATACTCGATTCAGGTTATAAATCGTACGCTTTTGAAAAGGAACTTTTTGAGAAAAATGGTTTTAAACTACAAATTCATCCTTTGTACAAAGGCGAAAGAAACGAAAAAATTGAGTTTGCAAAAGAAGCGCACGGACTATTGGTGCGGCACACCGAAATAGATACCGAATTTCTTTCGCAAATGAAAAACCTAAAAGCAGTGGTTCGTTACGGCGTGGGTTACGACAATATTGATTTAAATGCTTGTACAAAATTTGGAGTGAAAGTTGCCAATGTTCAGGATTATGCAAATCACTCGGTTTCAGATCATGCTTTGGCACTTATGTTTTCCTGCACACGCGGAATGTGGAATACCCAAAATCAATTAAAAGAAAAATTTGCTGCACCGCCTATTGAGGACATTTTTGAGTTGCACAACAAAACATTAGGAATTATCGGTTTGGGAAGAATTGGAAGTGAACTGGGCAAAAAAGCAGCCCCTCTTTTTAAAAACATTATTGCCGCCGATCCTTACAAATCTCAAAAATATTACAATCGATTTTCAGTGCAAAAAGTAAAATTAAAAGAATTGCTGGAAACTTCGGACGTTATTAGCATTCACTGCAATTTAACCGAAGAGACAATGCATATTTTAAATTTTGAAGCTTTTAGTTCGATGCAAAAAAGGCCGGTAATTATAAACACTTCGCGCGGAGAAACAATAAATGAAAATGCACTTTTAGAAGCACTTCAAAATAAAATAATTCACAGTGCCGGGTTAGATGTTTTCGAGAATGAACCAACAAGCGAGAAGCAACAAAACTTAATTAATCATGCCCGGACAATTTGTACCGGACATTACGCCTGGTATTCCGACCGCGCTGCTTTGAAATTACAAAAAAGGGCTGCACAAAATTTATATAATTTTCTTCTGAGAATAGAGGTGGAAGACAAACTAAATTAATAGGCTTAAAGAAATAACGGACAAATTTGTATTTTTATTGACTTTCATCATTAGATTCCGTAACTTGTCGGCAATCCATTAAATTAAAAAATGATGAAAACCTACTATGATATTCATTGCCACGTATTTAACCGAGATGTAATTATTCGCCGTCTGGTAAACGTGGTTCAGTCATTAGTTTCAATAAAAGACATGTTAAAAGGCGAGGTGACCGAAGCTGATTTGAAACTCAAAATTGAGGGGATAAACCGGACCCTTGAAGATGTTTTAGATTCGAGTGAAGATGTTTTTCTGGTTTTAAACAAAGTTTACAAGGGGCAGTTTGTAACAACCCCTTTAATGTTCGACCTTACTTTTGCCGATGATAACGATGATGATGAGCACGGAAATATACGTTATCGGAGGCGTATAAAATTAATTTTTAAGCTTGCTGCAAAACTAATCCCCATTGTAAAATTTAAAATAAAAGATAGAGAACTTCGAAAAGCACTGGATCCAATAAGAGATGGCCTTAAAAAATTTGCTGATAAATTTGACAAAAAATCGGATGAAGAGGTGGAAATTTTTGATGATGCAAATTATGCCCAACAAATTGCAGATCTCGAATTTCTTTCTGAAAAATATAATTCTGTCAAACCATTTTTCAGTGTTGATCCGCGCCGGGAGTACAAAACCGGAACAAATATGCTTAACCTGTTGAAAGAAAAATTACTGGATGATAACGCAAAATTTGCTGGAATCAAATTGTATTCTCCTGCCGGATTCTCTCCAACCGATCCCGTTTTAATGGGGAATGACACACAGGATGGAGTTTATGCGTTGTGCGAAAAAAATAAAATTCCGTTAACCGTGCATAATTCTGACGCAGGTTTTGCATGTTTATCGAAAGACCTTCTTATAAATGGGCATATTTATTTAAACGACGAAATTAAGGCTGTACAAAATTACAAACATACTTTCGAGTACGATTTTTTCAGTCTAAAAGCAAGTGAGGCAATTCAAGAACGTGCGTGCTTGTTAAACCACCCCAAAATATGGAGGTTGGTTTTAGAAAAGTATCCCAACTTGACAATTAATTTTGCACATTTTGGGGGTGCTGGACAAATTATGGAATACATAGATTATATCCTTCCCGAAAAAATAGAAATAAAAACTTTTGAGAAATACTTAGCCAATTTAAGCGAAGTGCATAAAAATCTTGTAGAAACTGTTTACGAAAGAAAAAGAAAGTATTTGTATCTCATTAAATACATGGTTTATACCGACAGGGCAAAGATCTGGAACATTATGTACAGTTGTGGGTTAATTGACAATTGGGCGAAAGCGATTTTCGAAACGGTTAGAAATATTAAATATCCAAATGCTTATACCGATGTTTCATGTTTTTCAATTGGTGAATTAATCAATCTTCCGGATGACAATGTTGACATTCCTGTATTTTCGATTAAAACAGAGTTGAAAAAATTTGTCAGGGACTTTTTTAATACAATTTCCGATTACGAAAAATCAAAAATAATGTATGGTTCCGATTATTACCTCACACAGTTTTTTGGCCCAACAATGGAACAATATCTAAGTGACTTTAAAGAATCGTTTGGTGACGATTTCGACATAATTGCATCGAAAAATCCAGAGCGGTTTTTGAACATTGATCAAGTATAAAATTCAATTAAAATAAACCTTAAACCAATAAAAAATGGAACAACTTTTAAAAATAGCTTTTAATGAATTGGGGACGGAAGAGATCGTTGGAGATGTTGACAATCCGGAAGTTCTAAAATATGCGAAAGAGACAAAAATAAAAGGGATTACCAATGATGAAATTCCATGGTGCAGCACTTTCGTAAATTGGGTTGCATGGAAATCAGGTTTACAATTTTCGGGAAAAGCTAACGCGCGTTCGTGGTTATCGGTTGGCAACAAGGTTACTGAGCCCGAACCCGGCGATGTGGTTATTTTCTGGCGCGAAAGCCCACAGTCGTGGAAAGGTCATGTTGCCTTTTTTCTTGGAATTTCGATGGATAAAAAACGTGTATATTGTCTTGGCGGCAACCAGGGAAACCGGGTATCGGTTTCGGCGTACCGATACAATACAGTGCTTTCGTTTCAACGGCTGGCACCGGTAAAAAAGCTGGTTCTCCCCGATCCAATTCTTAAAAAAGGCAGTGCCGGCCCGGCAGTTGTTAATTTGCAGGATGCCTTAAAATTACTGAGTATAAATGTGGGGACTTCTGATGGCGATTTCGGCAAAAAAACAGAAAACGGTATAAAAGAGCTGCAAACGCGAAAACCCAATCTTGCTATAAACGGAATCTACAACGCAGAAACACGAGACCTTTTGGAATCGCTGTTTCAGGCTTAACTCAAACTAACTTAGGGCTTACTCAGAAATAAGTCCGGGAATTTAGGGACAATATTTTGTGCACAGACGCGGCAAAAAACACAAGCATAGCAGGGTTACGGTGAGTATTTTTAACAAAGTATGTGTGCAAAAGA
>JAKIST010000160.1 GCA_021648495.1 Draconibacterium sp. | reverse complement strand
TTCTTTTGCTTTTTATCTTCTTTGCTAAATCTTTGTATAAACATGGCTATACGCAAATTTATCAAGTTGCTAAAAACCAAAAAAACTTCGTTAAATTTGAAGCATTTATTATTTTACAAAGCCTTAGCGTACAAAAGAACGAGTTAAAACGGTTAGGTTTTATTATGTGTGTGAGCCAAGTTGGGTTAAATCGGATTAAAATGAATAATTGGGCAATAAATATTGTAATACTGATTCTATTCCCAAAAAGTAAAAGTAGAAAATATTTATTCCTCCATCTTAATTTTAACAAGAGCAAGAAAAATACAGAAACAAAAAAGGGAAGCATTTGCTTCCCTTTTTTGTTTCTGTATTTTTTCCTAATTTATCTTTCTACTTTTCTTCTCGAAGAATAATTAATGTGCAACGCAGCAGATTTCCGCAATTCTTGCTTAATATCCGATACAATCCCCATTTTTGTATTCTCGTCAATTTTCAAAGAAGTAATCATAAATTTTTGTTCAGCCTCATCTCTTGCTTCTCTTTCGGCAATAACATAATCCTGGATGTCACTAACATTTGCCCATTGGTCGTTTAACTGAATACGTGGCGCTTTACCAAACATAGATTGGAATTGCTTTTTTGGTTCACCAACATATATATAACTTACCAGCGACTTTTTCATGAGTTTACTCAACTCTGTTGCTTCTGGTAATTTAATATCTACATTAAGTGTAACCTCACGCATGGTTGTACTGACCATAAAAAAGAACAGCAACATAAAAACAATATCCGGCAACGAAGCCGTTGAAATTGGAGGTAATTCTTTTTCTCCGTCTTTTCTAAATTTACTCATAAGTTACTTTCCTCCTATTTTGCTTTTTTAGGTTCAGCTTCTGAGATTCTTGAAGGATAAATTTTGCGAATAGCCTTTTGTTTATCGCTTTCAAGACTGGAATACGATTTTCCAAATTTCGATTTTGCTAATTCTTCCCTTAACTCATTAATGGCACCAACCAATTCGTTTTGAACAGCGATATACGTTCCATATTTTGTATCCAAGTCATTACGTAATGAGATAACCCCCTTTGTTACCTCAACGGAGCCAAAAAAGGGTATTTCTTTAAGTTCTTTTTCTGGCAACTTTTCATCATCGTATGGGTTTGCCATAAACTCCTTTGTCCTTTCACGTAAATCCTCAATGTGGGCATATTCATTTTCCACGAGCAAGTCGTTGTTCCTGTTTACCAATACAACAAAAACATTACGCTCTTTAATTTGTACGTTATCATCAAGTTGATCTTGATCAACCCACTGTGGAAGTCTTCTTTCAAGACCGCTGTCAACATCCATCGTAGTTGTTACCAGGAAAAAGATAAGCAACATAAAGGCAATATCTGCCAGCGATGCTGCCGGTACTTCAGGTGTTTTTCTAGCCATAATTAATTTTCCTGTTTTTTACAACGATTAACACACTATTTAATAAACCGAGTTAGTGAAGATGATAAGATAGATAAGATTGCTAAACCAAGCAAAATATATGTTGCATACAAACCAGCATCTATCATTTTAACCACTTGTCCGGTCAAGCCAGCATTAATAAATTTATTAACTCCAATAAACTGGGGCATCTCAGGTGAAGCCAGTAAAAAAGAGACCAAGGCCACAGCACCTAAAAATGCCAAAGAGATTATCCCGTTTTTTGCAGCTTTTTTGTCGCTAACTGTTTGGACTAATCCTGAGATTATTGCCAAACCAGCTCCTGCAATTAGAAGAATGTAAACCCAAATAAGGTTCGTGTTAATCCAACTTAACATTGTAGGATCGGTATCAATATCACTAATGTTTACCATCAATGAAACAATTAAAACCGCTGATATAATGAGTAGGACCCACAATACTATGGTAACTATTTTTCCTATTTTACCCATGGATATCTTGTTTTTTTAAGTTGTGTTTTACTAATATATCTATTAAAGAAATAGAAGCATCTTCCATATTATTAATGATACTATCAATTTTAGCTACACAATAGTTGTAGAAAATTTGAAGGATAATTGCCACGGTAAGACCTGTTACAGTTGTAATCAATGCCACTTTAATACCACCAGCTACAAGTGCAGGGGAAATATCGCCCGCTATCTCGATTGCATCAAAAGCACCAATCATACCAATTACGGTACCCATAAAACCAAGCATAGGTCCAAGAGCAATAAATAATGCAATCCAGCTTAATCCTTTTTCGAGCAAACCGGCTTGTACACCACCGTACGAGATAATTGACTTCTCAACAACATCAATTCCTTCATGTGATCTGTCCAATCCCTGATAAAAGATACTGGCAACCGGTCCGCGTGTAGTACGACAAACTTCTTTTGCTGCATCAACGCCACCGCTTTTTAAGGCATCTTCAACCTTAGACAATAACTTTTTAGTGTTGCTGGTTGCAAGATTGAGGTAAAGAACCCTTTCAATCGAAAACGCTAATCCTAAAATAAGCGTAATTAATACGAATGACATAAAGAATGGGCCACCTTCAATAAATTTTTGTTTCAGCTGACTGTGTAGCGATTGGTTTGCTTCAACCGCAGCTGCCGCCTCTTCTTCCTGGTCAGCAGCTAAATTTACCTGCTCTTCTGTAGTGGTCTTTGGTTCAGTTGCTGCTTCTTGCGCAACCACAACGTTTGACACCATAAAAAATAGCATCCCAAATACTGCTATTAACGCGAATAGTCTTTTCATAATTGA
The DNA here is from genome assembly GCA_021648495.1 of Draconibacterium sp. Taxonomy (GTDB): domain Bacteria; phylum Bacteroidota; class Bacteroidia; order Bacteroidales; family Prolixibacteraceae; genus Draconibacterium. The sequence continues at coordinate 7,091 of JAKIST010000160.1, read as the reverse complement.
TTTGAATTTTTAATTAATAATCTTCTAATTTTTGTTTGTATTGATTTTTTCATCCAAATTTTCGAATCTTCACAAAAAATGTGCCTTCTTTCTAATGTTCAATAAGTAAATAAAACATTCCCTCATTCATCTCTGGTGGAGAGAGGGATTCCCACATAGTGATCCCTTCGGGAGAACCTAAAGGTACCTAAATAACCTTCTCCTTTTTCAAAAAATTATACCCTTCAATAGTTTTAAAGAACTTCTCCCTTTTCATGGCACCGCTCCGAGATTCAAACTCTTCGTAATAATGTAACTGCCATGGCCTTCTTCCTTTTGTATATCTACTTTTACCCGAATTGTGAATTTTAATTCTTTCTTTCAAGTTTTTTGTGGAACCATAATAAAAAGTCCCGTCATATTCACTTCTCAAAACATAAGTAAAACATTTTTGTTCTCTCATATGCGGAGAGAGAGGGATTCCCACATAGTGATCCCTTCGGGAGAACCTAAAGGTACCTAAATAACCTTCTCCTTTTTCAAAAAATTATACCCTTCAATAGTTTTAAAGAACTTTTCCCTTTTCATAGCCTCACTCCGAGATTCAAACTCTTCGTAATAATGTAACTGCCATGGCCTTCTTCCTTTTGTATATCTACTTTTACCCGAATTGTGAATTTTAATTCTTTCATTCAAGTTTTTTGTAGAACCATAATAAAAAGTCCCGTCATATTCACTTCTCAAAACATAAGTAAAACATTTTTGTTCTCTCATATGCGGAGAGAGAGGGATTCGAACCCTCGGTACCGTTTTGCAGTACACACGCTTTCCAGGCGTGCCAGTTAAGCCACTCCTGCACCTCTCCAGTTCTTTTACTGGTATCCTCAAAAATGAGGGGTGCAAATTAATAAAAAATTACGAAAAAAAAATAAAGCTATTCACTAATTTCCCCTCGCAAACTTTTATTGAGATACATTTTTACCTCATCGTAATTTAATCCTTGCCCAAGAAGAAACATTAACTTTGTTACAGCCGCTTCACTTGTCATATCTTTTCCTGAAACAACACCGGTTTTTAAGAGCTCCGCACTTGTTTCGTACTGTCCCATAACCACACGCCCACCTTCGCATTGCGTAATATTTAAGATTAAAATACCTTTTTTAATGGCTCGTTTAATACAATTGATCAACCATCTTGAAGAGGGTACGTTTCCAGAACCAAATGTTTCCAAAACCACCCCTTTCAACCCGGGTATATTTAGAATTGAATTAAATACACTTTTATTAATTCCAGGAAACATTTTTAAAATTACAACATTATCGTCGAAATTGGTATTTACCTTTAATATACCCTTGTTTTCTGAATGATATATAAATTTATTGCTGTAATTAATGTCCACTCCGGCAACTGCAAGTTCAGGATAATTTACAGAATGAAAAGCACTAAATAACTCAGAATCCCTTTTTACAGTCCGGTTTCCGCGATACAATTTAAAATCAAAATAAATACAAACTTCGGGAACCCTGCTTTTACCGTTCTTTTGTGCTGCAGCAATTTCAACCGAAGTTATCAGGTTCTCCTTCCCATCAGTCCTTAAAGTTCCAATTGGCAACTGCGACCCGGTAAGAATTATTGATTTATACAGGTTTTCAAACATATAACTTAATGCAGATGCAGTGTAAGCCATGGTATCGGTTCCATGTAAAATTACAAAACCATCAAAGTCGCTGTAATGTTTTTTTATAGTACGGGCAATATTAATCCAATTTGAAGGGTTCATATTCGAAGAATCAATCACCGGGCTTAATACTACCGTTTTAATATTGAGATTGAATTTATTCAATTCCGGAACTTCATCTAAAATATGCTCAAATTTTACCGGGGCTAAAGTTCCAGTTGAAGGACGTTGCACCATTCCAATGGTGCCTCCGGTGTATATAATAAGTACTGATGATTTGCCGTTTTTGAACTTCGCCATACAATTGGTTGATTGATACGGCAATTTATTAAATTCCAAATAATTTGCGTGCATTTGAAGTAGTTATTTTTGCAACTTCTTCTACAGGAATTTGATGTGCCTCGGCCAACTTTTGAGCAACGTAAACCAAAAACGAGCTTTCGTTGCGACGACCACGTTTGGGAACGGGTGCTAAATAAGGTGAATCGGTTTCCAATACCAAATATTCCAAATTTATTTTTTCAATTACTTCACTCAAATTACTATTCTTAAAGGTCAGAACGCCACCAATTCCCAGCAAAAAGCCCAAATCAATTATTTTCCGAGCCTCAACTTCATTGCCTGTAAAACAGTGGAAAATCCCTTTTAACAAACCATTTTGTTCTTCCTTTACAATTTCATAAACTTCATTAAAAGAATTTCTTAAATGAATAACGATTGGAAGTTGCAACGATTTGGCCAGTTTTATTTGATACCGAAATGCATCTTGTTGCTCTTTTATATATTTACTGTCCCAGTACAAATCGATTCCTATTTCACCAATCCCATAAAATCTGCACTTGTTTAACCAATATTCCACTACCTGCAATTCCTCTTTGTAGTCTGCTGCAACCGAAGTAGGATGCAAGCCCATTAACGGATAACAAATATGTGGATATGAATTACTTAAATCAACGAGTCGTTTAATTGTGCCAGAATCAATATTAGGAAGTACGATTTTCTTAATATCATTATTGTATGCATTCTGAACCACTTCGTCAATGTCAGTTTTAAAATCTTCAGAATAAATATGTGAGTGCGTGTCAATCAGCATTTCAAAAAAATAATTTTGCCAAAGCTATAAAACAGATTCATTCTGAATAGGAGTTCAACTTTATCAAAAAATTAAATTTACATGTTTATAATTCGAACAAATAGGGAGAAACTCGTTTAATCACTGACTGGCTATGCGATTTGGAGCATACTGCCAAACTAAAAAAGTTCGATTTTGCTCACTCTTACAAACAGAAAAAGCAAAACCGAACTTTACAATTCGTTAACAATAAGATCTATTCAATACAATTTATACGATGCCTTGTGCAAGCATTGCTTCTGCAACCTTTACAAAACCGCCAACGTTTGCACCTTTTACATAGTCAACTTTCTTCCCATTTGTTCCATAAAGAACACAAGTTTCATGAATGTCTTTCATAATCCCTTTTAAACGGGCGTCCACCTCTTCGCGTGGCCAATTAATACGCATACTGTTTTGCGACATTTCCAACCCAGAAACTGCAACACCACCAGCATTTACTGCTTTCCCCGGTGCGTAATCTATGTTTTCTGATAGATATTCCACGGCTTCTGTAGTGCATCCCATATTCGATACTTCAGCCAAAAGTTTACAACCATTCTTTACTAAGTTTTGAGCATCGTTCAATGTTACTTCATTTTCGCATGCACAGGGCATTGCCAAATCAACTGGCACTTCCCACGGATGTCGGCCTTCAACGAACTTTGCACCAAACTCTTCGGCATAAGGTTCAACAATGTCATTATTTGTGGCGCGAAGATCGAGCAAATAATCAATTTTTTCTCCCGAAATTCCATCAGGATCGTAAATGTATCCATCGGGACCTGAGATTGTAACTACTTTACCTCCCAGTTCATTTATTTTTGTAATAACCCCCCATGCAACATTTCCGAATCCTGAAACAGAAACCGTTTGACTTTTAATATCTTTCCCAATACGATGCAACATGTGTTGTGCAAAATAAACCGCACCAAACCCGGTTGCTTCAGGGCGAACTAAACTACCGCCCCAGGCCAAACCTTTTCCGGTCAGAACTCCGGTAAATTCATTTTTCAACCTTTTGTATTGCCCAAACAAATATCCAATTTCCCGCCCACCAACTCCAATATCACCTGCTGGTACATCGGTGTTTGGACCAATATGACGATACAACTCGGACATAAACGACTGGCAAAACCGCATAATCTCATTGTCAGTTTTTCCTTTTGTACTAAAATCAGAACCACCTTTTCCACCTCCCATTGGCAGCGTGGTTAGACTATTTTTGAAGGTTTGTTCGAAACCTAAAAATTTCAGGATACTTAAAGTTACGCTGGCGTGAAAACGCAGGCCCCCTTTGTAAGGACCCAATGCTGAATTAAATTCAACACGATAACCACGATTAATCTGCACTTCGCCCCGGTCGTCAACCCATGGAACACGAAACATTATTGTGCGTTCCGGTTCTACCATCCGCTCCAGGATTTTTGCTTGTTGGTATCGGGGATGTTGTTTATAATAGTCCCAAACCGATACTATTACTTCTTCAACGGCTTGATGAAATTCTTTTTCACCTGGAGTTATTTTCTCCAAATTCGCAATAAACTCATTTATATCAGCTTTCATCTCAAATTGATTAAAAATAATTTGCCAAAGATATATATCTTAAAATTTAATACAAACGATTTTGCTTCGTATTAATTATTCGCCCAACATGCTGGTTTATTTTAATTTAAAACAAAACAAAAGATGTTAAAAAGCAGTGCCTGACAATTGTCAGATTTTAGGGCGCAAAAAAAGCCCTTTTCAACACAGGAAAGAGCTTTTTATATATTGTTTTGAATAGAATTTTTACATCATTCCACCCATTCCGCCCATTCCTGGAGCACCACCGCCCATTGGCATTGCCGGGGCATCTTCTTTTTCCTCAATAATCACTGCTTCGGTTGTCAGGAACATTCCTGCGATAGAAGCTGCATTTTCAAGTGCAATACGAGCCACTTTTGCAGGATCGATTACACCAACCTCGTACAAATTTTGATATTCATTATTACGGGCATTGTATCCAAAATCGCCTGTACCTTCTTTAATTTTCTGTACCACAACAGCACCTTCTTTACCTGCATTCTCAACAATTTGGCGCAAGGGTTCTTCAATGGCCCTTTTGATGATTTCAATACCAGTTTGCTCATCATCATTTTCTGCTGTAATTGTATTTAATTCTTCAACTGCACGAATATAAGCTACTCCTCCACCAGGAATGATTCCTTCTTCAACAGCTGCACGAGTAGCACTTAAAGCATCGTTAACACGATCTTTTTTCTCTTTCATTTCAACTTCGGATGTTGCGCCTACATAAATTACTGCTACGCCGCCTGCCAATTTAGCTAAACGTTCCTGAAGTTTTTCTTTATCGTAGTCAGAAGTGGTAGTCTCAATTTGCCTTTTGATTTGACCAACGCGGGCTGCAATAGTTTCCTGATCACCAGCTCCATTAACAATGGTAGTATTTTCTTTGTCAACTGTTATTTTTTCAGACTGGCCCAACATCTCAATTGTAGCTTTTTCCAGTTTCATACCTTTTTCTTCAGTAATAACTGTTCCACCACTAAGGATAGCCAAATCTTCCAACATCTCCTTTCGGCGGTCGCCAAAACCCGGTGCTTTTACTGCACATACTTTAAGCGAACCGCGTAAACGGTTAACAACCAAAGTTGCTAAAGCTTCACCATCAACATCTTCTGCAATAATCATTAATGGGCGCCCGGTTTGGGAAGTTGCTTCCAGCACTGGAAGAAGGTCTTTCATTGTGCTAATTTTCTTATCGTGGATAAGAATATACGGATTTTCGAGATCGGAAGCCATTTTTTCAGCATCGGTTACAAAGTAAGGAGATATGTACCCGCGATCGAACTGCATACCTTCAACAACATCAACGTACGTGTCAGTTCCTTTTGATTCTTCAATTGTAATTACGCCTTCTTTGTGAACTTTTTGCATGGCTTCTGCAATCAGTTTACCAATAGTATCGTCATTGTTTGCTGCAACTTTTGCTACAGATTCAATTTTAGCAATATCATCGCCAATTGTCTGTGCCTGGTCTGCAATACTTTTAACAACAGCTAAAACTGCTTTGTCGATACCACGTTTCAAATCCATTGGATTTGCACCGGCAGCAACATTTTTCAAACCAACTGCTATGATCGATTGTGCCAAAACAGTTGCAGTTGTAGTTCCATCACCGGCATCATCGCCAGTTTTAGAAGCTACTTCTTTTACCATTTGTGCGCCCAAATTTTCGTAAGCGTCAGATAATTCAATTTCTTTTGCAACAGTAACACCATCTTTTGTGATTTGAGGTGCACCAAATTTTTTCTCGATAACAACGTTACGCCCTTTTGGCCCCAATGTAACTTTAACAGCGTTGGACAACTTGTCCACACCTGTTTTCAACATATCACGTGCTTCAATGTCGAATTTAATTTCTTTTGCCATTTTCTTTTACTTTTTTTAATGTTAATTACGTGATGTACAAAATGTCAGTTTGTGACATTAATAAATAATCTTCCCCATCAATGTTCAACTCGGTGCCAGAATACTTACCATAAAAAACGACATCGCCAACTTTTAATTCCATGGGGTCGTCTTTTTTATCTGCACCAACCAATGCCACTGTACCAATTTGTGGCTTTTCTTGTGCTGAATCGGGAATAATAATTCCACTTACTGTTTTTTCTTCGGCTGCCTGCGATTGAACAAGGATTTTACCAGCCAGAATTTTACCTTTTAAATCTGCCATTGTAGTTTTGTTTACTTTTAAACATTATTTTTTTCAAAAATCGACAAACTGCTATATCACATTTTGTGCCAATTGAATTGTGCTTTCTGAATGGAACAAAACAAAGACAAAATTGCACCCGTGAAATAAAGAACCAACCACAAAAACCAACAAAGCACTGATTTGCAATAAGATTAAATAAATGTTATAGTTTCTGACAGGGTGACAGGATTAAGGGAGATTGCAGGGATCAGTTGCAGTTTACAATATTTATAGCGAGGGTTTTACTTTAAGTGAAGCCCTCGCTATACCTTTCCAAAAACGCACGTTTTGTTAATTAGCCTGATTAATTAATGAGTTTTCGTTATGAAAAGGCAAAATGCAAAGAGTGAAGGTGAGCGCAAATTTCCGGCTCGCAGGAATAGCCTTAGCTATTTCGAGAATCGGAAAATGAGCATCGCCTTTAATCACAGCAGTCTGGCATTGGAATTGCAAACAAATAACCACTCGTTTTCTACTTGTTCTTTTGCTTTTTATCTTCTTTGAAAAATTCTTTTAATAGAACCACTATTTACAGATTTTTCAATTCGCTAAAAAACAAAATA
>JAKIST010000159.1 GCA_021648495.1 Draconibacterium sp. | reverse complement strand
TAAATTACGTTTCGTGCCACGACAATTACACGCTTTGGGACAAGCTAAAACTGAGTGTACCTAAAGCAAGCGACGAAGAATTAAAAAAAATGGTGAAATTGGCAGGTGCTTTAATCCTTACTTCTCAGGGTGTTCCATTTTTACATGCCGGAGTTGAATTTTGCCGCTCAAAAGGGGGCAACGGAAATTCATATAAGTCACCCGATTCGGTAAATCAAATTGATTGGGATAGAAAAGAAAAATATTTCGATGTTTTTGAATATCACAAAAAATTGATTCAGTTACGAAAAAACCATCCCGCTTTTCGGATGACTACTTCTGAACAGATCAGGAACAATCTTAATTTTTGTACACCGTACCAACTGGGAGTGGTTTCTTATTGTATTGAAGGTAAAGAGCTTGGAGATTCGTGGAAGAATATTATTATGGTTTTTAACGGAAATAATGAAAGTGTGTCGATTCCACTTCCCGAAGGAAATTATCAGCTTGTTGCGAATGAAAAAGAGATAACCGAAACCGGAATTGGCGATTTTGTTTTTAACGAGGTAAAAGTTGAAGGGATTTCCATGGTGATTTTGGTTAAAATAGAAGGGTGAAATTCTTATCCTTGTTTTTAAATTTCTCAATTTCAGCTTTAAAAAACTTGACTTGCTGTGTTCCAATAAATTCCCTGAAAATTTTCAGGTTATTTTCTTCTTCAGTTCTGTTTAAAGCTGAAATATATTCAGCCCTGTCTTCAGTAAAAATTTTAATTAATGGTTCGTTGTGATAAAGTTGGATGTAATTCATCATTAATCGCGAAACCCGACCGTTTCCATCACTCCAAGGGTGAATATTTACGAGATTGTAGTGTAAATCGGCAGCAAGTTTTAAAACTTCAATACCTTTAACAGAATCTATTTTTCTGTTTATTTTCTCACAAAGATTTTTGAGAAGAATAGGAACTTTTTTTAAATCGGGAAAATATTTTCTATCGACATAAACTTGTGCCAAACGAAGGTCTCCTTTTGAAGAATCAAATTCTCCCGATATTGTTTTTACAATTCCACCAGTATTTTTCATCGTTAAAGCAGCTACTTCTTTTAGAAAATCGACCGAGAACTTTCGTTTATTTGAGGCCTGATTTTTTATAAAAAGAAAAGCATCAAAATGGTCTTTTACCATTAAATGGTCGGTCAGCGGTTTTCCTTTTGCGGTAATGTTGTTTTCTATTAATATCCGGGTGTCATTTTCGTCAAGCGAACAACCTTCTATTTTTGTTGAATTAAAAACAATAGAAATCATACTAAACTTTTCGTAATTAATACTTTCGTTTAAGTTTAGCGACACATATTCATTTCTATATTTTTCAAGTTCGGTCCACATTGGAAAATGGTTCATGATTTGAACCAAAGGTAAGCATTTCAATCTTATTGTAAAGAGCAATTAAATGTCTAAGCAAACGCATTAATTTTTTCTACTATACCCGGCAATATTTTAAAATTTCAATCTTCAAATATCCAATAAAGAATGACCAATAATCAATATCCAAAAAAGACCAGGAAAGCAGATTTACCATACTTGAAATTCGGACATTGAATATTCAATATTGGATATTTGTTTTATTGAAATTAATAAATCTTTTTAAACACCTTTTTAAAATGATAGCCGTAAATGGAATAAGTAATTGCCATTGGAAAAAGTTTTGGGCGTTTAAAAAGAGTCCAGAAAAACAAGCGCCAGTAATATTTTCGGTTGTTGTCGTAAATTCCGATTATAAATATTGATTTTATTAAGGCGATAAATTTGCTGAAAGTCAATTTGGATTTATTTTTTACTTGAGGCTCGAAATCCTTTAAAAAATGCCGTACCCGTTCGTAAAAAGGTTTTCCGCTGTAAATTCCACGAATAACTTCATGGTAACCAGATACTAATTCAGTTAGGTTCATTTTAGTGATAAAATTTGTTGACGAATCGGTATTGTCGCCTGACATTTTATTTAGAATACGGCCTTCCGTTTTTAATCGCTGATAAAGTTTCGATTTTGTTGGTGCATTCAAAAGTCCAATCATTGCTGAAATTATCCCACTTTCCTGAATAAAATCAATTTGTTGTTTGAATATATTTGGAGAATCGCTGTCGAAGCCCACAATAAAACCACCTTGGACTTCGATGCCCGCTTGCTGCACTCTTTTCACACTGTCAATAAGGTCCCGGTTTTTGTTTTGAACTTTGTTACATTCTTCGAGACTGGTTTGTTGTGGCGTTTCTATGCCAATAAAAACGGCAGAAAAAGAGGCCAGTGTCATTAATTTCATCAATTCCGGATCATCGGCAAGGTTTATCGATGCTTCGGTTGAAAAGGTAAACGGATTATCGTGTGCCCGCATCCAATCAATTAAAGCCGGTAAAAGTTCGTCTTTTAATATGTGTTTATTTCCAATAAAATTATCATCCACAAAAAAGATACCTCCACGCCATCCAAGGTCGTACAAATTTTGTAACTCGGTTATAACTTGCAGTGTAGATTTAATCCTTGATTTGTGCCCTAAAAGTGCAGTAATATCGCAAAACTCGCAGTTGAAAGGACATCCACGTGAGTACTGAATACTTTTCGAGGAATATTTTGAAAGGTTAATAAGTGAGTAATCGGGTGTTGGCGATTCTTTAATTTCTGCAAATTCGGTGGTTTGATATATTTTTTTTGCTGTTCCCTTTTCCAGATCTTTCAAAAACTTAGGCAGCGTTATTTCCGCTTCATTTAAAACTAAGTGGTCAACATTGTCAAATTTTTCATAGTCTTCAGTAAAAAGAGGACCTCCGGCAACAATTTTTTTACCGAGCACTTTACATCTGTTTATCGTATCGATTGCAGATTTTAGTTGTACCGACATGGCTCCGATAAAAACATAATCAGCCCAAAGAATATCTTTCGTTTTTAACTTTTCAATGTTCAAATCTATCAATTTCTTTTCCCATTTTGTTGACAACAAAGCTGCTACTGTAAGCAGTCCGAGAGGAGGGTTTGATGCTTTTTTTGAAACAAATTTTAAGGCATATTTGAAACTCCAAAAGGTGTCGGGGTATTCCGGATAAACAAATAATATTTTCATGATCCCAAATTTTATTTATGAATAAGAAAGCTGAATATTTTGTGAAATATTATCAGAAATATTCGTCAAGGAGTAATAAGGCCCTGTAAATTTTCTAATTTCAAAAAACGGGTTAGAGCGATAAACCTTTTGGGGTTTCTCGTTTTCTAAGTCGTTAATGAAAAGAGGAAGTGTTATTCTTATATCATCCAAAACCCGATGTTCAATATTCTCAAATTCCTCGAAATATTCGGTAAAAAGAGATCCGCTGGCAATAACTTTTCTACCAAACGAATTGCATTTTTCAATCGTTTTAACGGCAGAGTTGTATTGTTCTTCTTTTGCGCTTATAAAGATGTAATCGGCCCAAATAATATCACTTCTTTTCAAATTTTTGGTATTTAAATCTATTAATCTCCTTTCCCATGTAATTGGTAGTAGAATGGAAATGATCAATAACTCCTTTGGTGGAAATGTCGATTTTTTTGAAAGTAATTTCAAAGCATTTGAAAAACCCCAAAAAGTTTCAGGGAACTTTGGACAAACTATTAATATATTCATATTTAACTTCTTATAATTTATTTGCTCAAATTAAGGAGAAGTTTTTTTGATTAAAAAGAATTTGGGGCAGGCTACATAAATTAGTGATGACTGTAATGAATTAGGGAGAAATGCCGTTTGCAAGGGATGAATGGCATTCGCCAATCAGTTCGTTTTTAGTGCCTCTTTTACTTTTAAAATATATTGGCGGGAGACATGAATTTCCTGGGGATAATCAAATAAGGTGAATTTTAGTCCATCGTTTCCTTTTGTAATTTTTTTAATTTGGTTTTTATTTACAATACAAGAGCGATGACAGCGAATCATTGCGGGGTATTTTGAGAACAGTTTTTCTGTATTTGTCAGCGTATTCCGAATGAGTTTCTTATTTATCTTTTCCTCTTTTTTATAGACTACTTCGATGTAATTATTTGCTGATTTTATAAGGATAATTTGATCTAAAAAGAGCTTAAAATATTCTGATTTATTTTCCGATTCAAATTCAATAAGCACATTTTCTTCGAGTGGGAATTCATCTTCAGGATCGACTTTGCCTGCCATCAAATTTTTTAATCGTTTTTTAAGAAAGTGATATTCGTTTACCACTATTAGAATTACCACTGCAATTAAGGTTTGTATTACAATAATGGTAACAATATGAAATGTGATTGGAATTCTCCCAACATATCTTGCAAAGAACACAAAGGCAACCGAGTTGAGAACAACAAATAAGAAATTCCAAAGAACCTCTTTATTGATTGTCCATTTCTCAATAGAAAAGGAACCTTGGAAAGTAGAAGGAATAATAATTCGCATCAACCCAAGTAAAATAAGTGTTATTCCCCCGAATGCGGCAAGAATAAGTAATTTGTTGTTAAAGTCTGGGTTTTGAGGAATAAGCGGCTGGAAAAAAAGAAGGAAAAGGAAAATCCCTAAACTTATTCCAAAAATCGCTCTAAGATTTAACCTGAGATCGTTGTAATAAGGATGTTTTTTGTGTAATTGTTTTTGCATGAGATTTCCTGATATTCCAAGTTATTTTAGCAGCGGAAAGTTACTAATTTTTAGTTTGACTGAAAATAAGGGCAATAAATAAAATTCGTAAAGTTAACTTTCTAAGGGATTGTAATGAAATAACCTGACCGTTTTAACTCGTTCTTTTGCACGCTAAATTCGTTAAAAAGCCTCGCTGTAACTATGGCTATAGCTACGTTTTTTGCCTTGTTATCGCACAAAATAACTTCGTCAATTCCAGTCATGTTATTTCTTCACAAACCCTAAGTGTAGAGCCAGAAAATATCTGCAGGCAGGCAGGTTTTGCCAACTTTATTTCAGCAAAGAAGCCAAAAATCGAATTTTCATTATTTTACTCCTCTGTCATCCGTCAATTGACGGATGACATCTCCCCTGTCCCGAAATTTCGGGATCAGGGGAGAAAATAGGAAACCCCGAAGTAGGGCATCGGGGAATTCTTGTGATTAAAATTTCAAAATGAAGTAAATGCGAGGGGTCCTGAAAGTCCTTAAAAAACTGCTAACAATAAATCTATTTCTTTTGCTGGAATATTAAATAGGTTGCCAACATCGTGATTGGTAAGGATTCCATGGTATATATATACACCTTTTCTAAAACCGTTTGAACTTTTTATATAATTGTCAACACCTCCATTATCGCCAATCGACAGTAAAATTGGAATTAAAATATTGCTAAGTGAAATAGATGCAGTGCGTGCTACCAGTGCCGGGGAGTTAGGAACACAGTAGTGTACAACTCCATGTTTTACGTAAGTAGGCTTGCTAAAATTGGTACATTCCGATGTTTCGAAACAACCTCCCTGGCTTACATTTAAATCAATAATTACCGAACCCTCTTTCATCTGTTTCACCAGTTCTTCCGAAACCTTAAATTTGGGCGTAGTATTAAACGACATTGCGCCAATTACGGCATCAGCAGAAACAAGTGCTTTTCGTAAAACCTTTGGATAAAAAACCGAGGTAAAAATCCGGCGGCCCAGTTTTTCTTCGAGTTTGCTTAATTCATAAACAGAAGTATCAAAAACTTTCACAAAAATTCCCAAGCCAAGTGCTGCCCGGGCTGCATATTCGGCTGCTGTGCTTGTTCCAATTATTACCAACTCGGCAGGTGTTACCCCGGTAACTTCCCCGAAAAGCACGCCTTTTCCATTACGCGATTTGCTTAAATATTCGCTGGCAATTGTAATTGAAGTTACTCCGGCTATTTGGCTCATTTGGTGTACGAAAGGTAAAAAACCATCTTCATTCTCAAGGTATTCAAAGGCAATTGTAGTTACCTTTTTATTCATCATTTTATGAATGGTTTCGCGGCAATGTGCATGAATTTGCATGCTTGAAATAATAACCTGGTTCCCTCGTAGTTTATCAATTTCTTCGCTGTCGAACGGCGAAATACGAAGAATAATATCACATTGGAATATCTCTTCTTTTTTATCAACAATTGTTGCTCCAGCCCCGGCGTATTCATTGTTGAGGTAGCTGGCAGATTTGCCGGCACCTTTTTCTATTAAAATTTCATGGCCATACGAAACCAAAAGATTAACCGCCTGCGGAGTTAACGGTACCCGGTATTCATCTTTGGAAAAATCGGAGGGAACGCCAATTTTAATTTTTTGCCCCTTCTTTTTCATCTCAAGCATCTCTTCCTGAGGCATTAACATGGTTTTCGAAATTAAGGTGTTTTCTTTTGATTTTTCTGTAGGTTTCATTCTAAATAGCTTATTTAATCCCGAAATTTATGTTCAAAAATAGCTTAACAAGTTACATTCAAAAGTGCAATTTTCAAAATCCCAAATTTTGCTAACTAATTTCTGCCGAAATCGCACGCGTACCGTTGTTTTCAACCAAAATTTTAACTTTAATAATTTTCTCAGGGAGAAGGGTTTCAATCATTTCCGGCCATTCGATAAAGCAGTAGTTGCCACTGTATAAGTATTCCTCGTAGCCTAAATCATAAGCCTCTTCCAGATTTTCAATACGGTAAAAATCGAAATGAAAAATAGAGTCTAAATTCACTGTATTGTATTCGTTAATTATAGCAAATGTAGGACTTGTAACATTGTCGGTAGATCCTAAACTTTTACAAATAGCCTGGATAAATGTGGTTTTGCCTGCTCCCATTTTCCCGTAAAGGGCAAATATACGGTGTTCGGGAAACTGCTCGATTAAGTTCGCAGCTGCTTTTTTTAGTCCGCCAATTGAAGTAATTTTTTCAGAAAACATGATATAATTATTTTTGCAATAATACAAAAAGCTCGAATAAATTTGATCAACTATTTTTAAATACGATAAAAATCAGGGAAATGGATTGATTTTTGGGCTTTATATTTCAGTAAAATATATTATTTTTAGCGAAAACTTAATTATCATTCAAAAAGTAACAAACCTTGGTATTTTTTATACAAAGGTAAGTTATTGTTTTGCGAGTTATTTAGAATACGATTAAAAACAATTAATAAAATTGATATGAATATTCCTGCTGATTTAAAATACACAAGCGACCACGAATGGTTACGTGTTGACGGTGATATTGCCGTTGTTGGTATTACCGATTTTGCTCAGGGCGAATTGGGCGATGTGGTTTTTGTTGAAATTGAAACCGAAGGGGAATCTCTGGAAAAAGGAGAAACTTTTGGAACCGTTGAAGCCGTTAAAACTGTTTCTGATTTGTTTATGCCCATTGGTGGAGAAGTTGCTGAATTAAACGAAGCACTTGCCGATGAGCCGGAATTGGTAAACAAAGATCCGTACGATAAAGGTTGGATGATTAAAATTAAAGTTGCTGATTCTTCAGAACTTGACTTTTTAATGACTGAAGAAGCGTACCAAAAAATGTTGGAAGCGTAAAAATTTTAAATGTAATTGGACATGACATTTTGTTTTGCCCATTTTTGCAAACAAAAAACCAGGATTGAAAACGATCCTGGTTTTTTGTTTGTAATTTTTTTCTTCTGCCCTCGGAGAGGGTTGGGTGGGCTTTTCTTTATCCACATTTAGAACACCCGCAGGCAAGACAAGTTAGGCATCCTTCCTGATAAACTACATCGTTGGAACCACACTCCTCACATTTGGCATCTTCTGCCATTGTTCCGTTGGGTATATATTTTTTAAGCGACCGGGCAACTCCGGCTTTCCACGAATTAATTGTATCGTTGTCCAATTGCAAACTGGTAACCAATTCCACAACTTTATGAATTGGCATTCCGTGTCTTAATGTCCCCGAAATTAATTTTGCATAATTCCAATAAACAGGATTAAATTTATGCGAAAGGCCTTCAATAGTAGTTTTATAACCTCGTTTGTTAATATACTGAAAATCGTAGCGTGAAATTTCTACACTTTCTCTGTTCTTAATAATATATCCTTTGGTAATTGAGCGTGGCAACAAAATTCCATCTTCATCGTCTAATAATCCGGTAAAAATTTCGTAAGGTTTACCATCCAATAAACCCATAAAAGCAATCCATCTGTCTTTATTGTTTTGAAAACGTACAACATCAGCTTCCAACCTCTCGGGGCGTTTTGTGGGGAAACTATTGCTTTTAGCCTTGTTCCCATCGGCATTAGAAACTAAAACTCCCGTACGTGAACCGTCGCGATAAACCGTTACTCCTTTACACCCACTTTTCCAAGCCTCAATATACAATTTGCCAACAAGTTCTTCTTTTGAATCGGCAGGTAAATTAATGGTAACACTAATCGAATGGTCAACCCATTTTTGAATTCTTCCCTGCATCCTAACTTTTGCTAACCAATCTACATCGTTAGAAGTAGCTTTATAATAAGGCGAAATTTTTATCAGTTCTTCCAATTCTTCCTGTGTATATTCACGGTTTGTATCATGTCCGTTAATTTTCATCCAGACAATAAACTTCCGGTGAAAAACAATATATTCTTCCCAATTGTCACCAACTTCATCTACAAAATCGACACGTACATTTTTGTCATTCGGGTTCACCTTCCGGCGGCGTTTGTAAACGGGCATAAAAACGGGCTCAATCCCTGAACTGGTTTGTGTCATTAAACTGGTCGTTCCGGTTGGTGCAATTGTAAGCAATGCTATATTTCTACGGCCTACCTGGGTCATTTTTTCGTATAACCCGGCATCCTCTTTTTTAATTCGGTTTATTATCGGGTTGTTTTGTTCGCGTTTGCTGTCATAAATGGCAAATGCGCCACGGTCTTTGGCAAGATGTACCGATGAACGATACGCTTCCATTGTGATGGTTTTATGAATTTCCTCTGCGAAATCAATGGCATTTTCACTTCCGTAACGCAAGCCTAAAGCAGCCAACATATCTCCTTCAGCAGTTATTCCAATTCCGGTACGACGGCCTTCCTGAGCTTTATGTTTAATGCTTTCCCACAGGTGCTTTTCTGTATATTTTATATGTTTATCTTCCGGGTCGGATATTATTTTATCTAAAATTGCATCAATTTTTTCCAATTCCAAATCAATAATATCATCCATTATTCTTTGTGCATAATGAACGTGTTCTTTGAACAATTCAAAATTAAATTTAGCGAGAGGGGTAAACGGATTTTTCACATACGAATAGAGGTTAATTGCCAAAAGCCGGCAGCTGTCGTACGGGCAAAGCGGAATTTCGCCACAAGGGTTTGTAGAAACCGTACGATACCCCAGATCGGCGTAACAATCTGGCACCGACTCTTTAATAATTGTATCCCAAAATAAAATTCCGGGTTCGGCCGATTTCCATGCGTTCTTTACAATTTTTGCCCAAAGTTTATTGGCATCGATCTCCTTTTTATAAACTGGCTTTTCTGAATCGATCGGATATTGTTGAACGTAAGTAGTGCCCGATTCAATGGCTTGCATAAAATCGTCGTGTATTTTTACCGAAACATTTGCACCGGTTACTTTCCCTTGCTCCAGTTTTGCATTTATAAAATCTTCCGAATCGGGATGTTTTATGGAAACCGATAACATAAGTGCCCCCCGTCTTCCGTCTTGCGCGACTTCGCGTGTTGAATTTGAATAGCGCTCCATAAAAGGAACAATTCCGGTGGAAGTTAATGCTGAATTTTTTACGGGTGAACCTTTCGGACGAATATGTGATAAATCGTGACCAACACCACCCCGGCGTTTCATCAACTGAACTTGTTCCTGATCAATTTTCATTATTCCACCGTACGAATCGGAATCGCCATCGTTTCCAACCACAAAACAGTTGGA
>JAKIST010000158.1 GCA_021648495.1 Draconibacterium sp. | reverse complement strand
GTTCTTTTGCCCTTTTTCTGCGTTGTAAAACCTTTAAATAGCTTTAGCTATTCGCAGATTTTACGCCTTGAAAAAGAACAAAATTACTACGTCAATTACGTAAACCTTATTTCCCAACAAGCCCTTACTTTCTATTCGAGAAATATTTCATAAACTGCGATCGTTCATAAACCATTGGGTCTGGAATGTTTTTATAGGAAAGGCGGCCACGGAAATCATCCAATTTTTTGAAATTCCATTTTTTCATAAACTCGGAAATTCCTGTAAGTATTTCGGGGATAATTGCTGCTCCATTTAAATAAAGTGTCGAACAAAGTTGGGCAACTTGTGCACCAGCAAGAATTTGTTTAATTACTGCATTTCCATCGTGAATTCCAGTTGAAGCTGCAATATCCAATTTAGTAACTTTCGATGAAACCAGGCCCACCCATCGCAACGAACGCCGAATATCTGACGGCGAACTAAACACTTCGGAAGAGCTTAATTCCAATTTATCCAAATCAATATCGGGTTCGTAAAAACGGTTAAACATTACAATTCCTTTGGCACCGTTAGCTTGTAATTTATCTGCCATTCCAACTATATTACTGTGGTTCATTCCAAATTTAACCGATACCGGAATTGAAACTTCACTTTTCACCTTTTTCAACACGTCAATATACAACTGTTCAACCACACCCGGTTTTTCATTTCTATCAGTGGGAACATAAAAAACATTCAACTCAATTGCATCGGCTCCGGCCTCTTCAAAATCTTTGGCAAAAGTTGTCCACTCGTCAGACGACACGCAATTTATACTGGCAATAACAGGAATATTTACTGCCTTTTTTACCTCTGCTAATAAATGGATATGTTCGTTTACCGAATTATCGCGCAAGTAATTTTTAATGTAATCTTCCGCCTCGGGGTAATCCATATTATGTT
Source organism: Draconibacterium sp. (assembly GCA_021648495.1). GTDB lineage: Bacteria > Bacteroidota > Bacteroidia > Bacteroidales > Prolixibacteraceae > Draconibacterium. Next base: position 8,921 of record JAKIST010000158.1, on the reverse strand, counting down.
GATCTTTTGTCAACATACTTGTTACTTCGTTGTTAATCTGCTCCTCAAAAATCGACTTTAAAACAACCGCACCGATTCCCGCTTTTTCTAATTCTTTAATTTTTTCAAGCCCACCTGTTAATCCCGAACTTGCTGCTACCAAAGGATTTATTAATTGTAATCCTAAATATGTTGTTTCTAAATTACTCATTGTTTAAAGTTTAATAATTTCTTGCGCCAAATATTTTACTGCCAACACGAATTAATGTACTCCCCTCTTCAATTGCAATGAGGTAATCGTCAGACATTCCCATTGAAATTTCCCTGAATTTTTTGGAATCGGAAAAGTATTCATTTTTTAGCATTTTAAAAATATTATTCAATACTCGGAACTCATTTCTTATCTGATTTTTATCATCGGTGTAAGTTGCCATTCCCATTACCCCGGCAATACTTATATTTTGTAGGGATTTGAATTCTTCCGAAACTAAAATCTCTTTTGCTTCGTCTGCCGAAAGACCAAATTTTGTGGATTCTTCGGCAATGTGAAATTGAAGAAGACAACTAATAATTCGTTTATTTTTCCGCCCCTCTTTATCAATTATTTTTAGCAATTTCAATGAATCTATTCCATGAATTAATGCAACAAAAGGAGCAATAAATTTTACTTTGTTCGATTGTGGATGCCCGATAAAATGCCACTCAATATCTTTTGGCAGCCCGGCTTGTTTTTGGACCAAATCCTGCACCTTGTTTTCGCCAAAAATTCGTTGCCCAACATCGTACGCTTCCAAAATAGCTTCGTTTGGTTTGGTTTTCGAAACTGCCACCAATTTCACACTTTTCGGGATGTTATTATTTATCTCTAAAATATTCTTCGCAATATCCATTTCTTCAGGAATTTGCAGTAAAAATAGAAATTATGAATGGCATTTAATGATGATTTTTAAGATATGTCAAATTTTTAATAGTATAAAATCTTCGACTTCGGAAAGTCGGAGTCCCAGAAGTCGAAGTCCTGAAAAAAAACAGAACCCCGAACAAAAAATTATACCTTTGCAGCCGTAAAATGCAAAAGTCGCAAAATATAATAGATAAGTTGAATTCGCTGGGGAAACAGGGAAAACCATTCGTTTTTATCATCGATTTTGAAGGAAATTTACCCCTTGTTTTTCAACCCGGTGAAACGGATTCTATTTTATGGAAAACTCCCCAAAAATCGAACTTCACAAAAAAGAAAATTAACAAACAATTAATAAAATGGGAGATGCAGCCTGTTTCGTTTGAAGAATACAAAAAAAGTTTTCGGTTGATTCGAACCCACATTTATAACGGAGATACTTATTTGCTAAATTTTACACAGCCCACAAAAATTGAAACCAATTTAAACCTGGAGGAAATTTTTCATTTAAGTTCTGCTCCATACAAGGTATTCCTGAAAGATAGCTTTGTCTGCTTTTCACCCGAGATTTTTGTAAAGATAGAAGCGGGTAAAATATCATCGTATCCGATGAAAGGTACAATTGATGCATCAATAAAAAATGCAAAAGAGTTGATTTTGAACGACTCGAAAGAGGTGGCTGAGCACAATACAATTGTTGACCTCATCAGAAATGATTTAAGTTTGGTTGCCGAAAATGTAAGCCTTGAGAAATTTAGATACCTGGAGCGCATAAAAACCAACCAGAACAATTTGTGGCAAGTTAGCTCGAAAATTACAGGCGATTTACCGGATAACTATCCTGAAAAAATTGGCAGCCTAATTTATTCAATGTTGCCAGCCGGTTCTATTTCGGGTGCACCAAAAAAGAAAACCATTCAAATAATTCAGAAAGCAGAACATTACACGCGAGGATACTACACCGGTGTATTTTGTTATTTTGATGGAAAAAATTTAGATAGTTGTGTACTGATCCGTTACATTGAAAAACAAAAGGACAAATTGGTTTATAAAAGTGGCGGTGGAATTACATTTAAAAGCGAAGTTGAAAAGGAATACGATGAAATACTAAAAAAAGTTTATGTCCCAATTGTTTGAAACCATAAAATGCAAAGACGGGAAACTGTTTAACCTAAACAGGCACAATTTACGATTCAACAAAGCCCGCAAAGAATATTTTGGACTTTCGGATGAAATTAATTTGGAAGAAATAATTGAGGTTCCTGAAAATGCTTCGAATGGCCTTTTTCGTTGCCGGGTGATTTATTCCAAAACAGTTGATAAAATTGAATTCATTCCTCATCAATTCAGAAAAATTAAAAGCCTGAAACTAATTGAAGCAAACGACATTGGTTATCAATTTAAATATTCAGACAGAAATATACTAAATGAACTTTTTGAAAAACGGAGTGATTCCGACGATATACTAATTGTGAAAAACGGTTGTATAACTGATAGTTTTACTGCCAATCTCTTATTTTTTGATGGAAAGAAATGGTGGACGCCCGATACTCCCCTTTTATATGGGACACAAAGGGCAAAATTAATCGATGAAGAAAAAATATCTGTTTGTCGAATTATATCTGATGATCTTTCGAAATATAAAAAAGTGGGTTTGATTAATGCGATGTGGGATTTGGGAGAGATGCCACTGATTTCTATTGAAAACATCCAATAAAAAAGGCTCTGCAAAATTGCAAAGTCTTTTTTATTCTATTTGTAAATTTTTATTTATACTCCATTTTCGCACAATCTGCGCCAAGCGGATCATTCCCGGTAACTTCCCAAGTGTTGCCTGAATTTAATAAGTCATCAACACAAGTGATTTTACGGTTTTTCTGAACGGATTTAATCTGTGCAACTAACTCATCGTTATAAACAAGAGTGGGCACGCTTCTAATTACACCAAAAGCAACCGGCATATCTGGCAATTGCATACCAATTAAAGCCAGGTGCACAGTTGGTTCGAGCTCGGTAGCATCATGTACCAAAATATCTTCTTCGGTAATTCCGTTCTCACCAATTGTAGCCACTTTTAACCTGCCTTTATCAAACACCAACCCTTTTTCGTTTTCAGCACCAAAAAGCATGGGCTTTCCGTGCTCCAAATGTAATTGGCGCTCGGCGCGATGCAAGGGATCGGTTATTTCGGAATGAATTCCATTGTTGTATATCACACAATTTTGCAGCACTTCAACAACCGAAGCTCCTTTGTGTTTTGCGGCAGCTTCAAGAACCCCCTGGCTCATTTTCATATTTCCATCGATGGTCCGGGCAAAAAATGTACCCCGTGCACCAATCACCAATTGCCCGGGTATAAACGGATCTTCAACGGTTCCAAAAGGCGAAGTTTTTGTTTTAACCCCGCGTGCGGAAGTTGGAGAATATTGCCCTTTTGTTAAACCATAAATTCGATTATTGAACAGGACCAAATTAAGGTCAACATTTCTACGAATTAGATGAATAAAGTGGTTTCCGCCAATTGCCAATGAATCGCCATCGCCTGTCATTACCCAAACGCTTAGATCCGGATTGGCCAATTTCACTCCTGTTGCAATTGCTGCCGCCCGGCCATGAATGGTGTGAAACCCAAAAGTACTCATGTAATAGGGAAATCTCGAAGAACAGCCAATACCGGAAATTACTGCAAACTTTTCCCGTGAAATACCCATTCCGGCCATTGTTCGCTGAACGGCATTCATAATTGCGTAATCGCCACAACCCGGACACCAGCGAACTTCATTGTCGCTTTTAAAATCTTTAACAGTATATTTTATGTCAGTCATTTTTTTAATCCTCCAGTAATTTATAAACGCTTTCTTTCAACTCATTCACTGTAAAAGGCAAGCCCTTTAACTTGTTATTTTGATAGTAAGTAAACTCTGGCAATGCGTTGCGCAGATAACTGGCAAATTGGCCCAAATTCAACTCACAAACAATAATTTTTTTGAATTTGCTAAAAATTTCCCGTGTATTTCCAGGAAGTGGTTTTATATAATTAAAATGAGCGAGGCTCACATTTTTACCTTCTTTCCGAAGTTCCCGCACGGCACTAATTAAATGTCCATAAGTTCCACCCCAACCAACAACTAAAACATCACCATCCTTGTCGCCGCAAAGGTCTATATCGGGAACCATATCAACAACCTGCTGTACTTTCCCCTCGCGTATTCCGCTGTTTTCCTGATGGTTTGCAGGATCCTGGCTTACCGTACCTGAAGCATTTTTTTCCAGCACTCCAATACGGTGTTCGAAACCTGCCATTCCTGGGAAAGCCCAATCGCGGGCCAACGTTTTTGAGTCGCGTTTATACGATTCAAATGTTGCTGCATCTTTTGCAATTCGTGGTGTAATCGTTGGCAATTCAGACATACTTGGAATTTTCCACGGCTCCGTTCCATTGGCAAGAAAACCATCGGTCAATAAAATTACCGGCACCATTCTTTCCAGTGCAATCTTAGCAGCTTTATAAGCATACCAAAAACAATCTGAAGGAGTACTTGCTGCAAGTACAACTACCGGGCTTTCACCGTTTCTACCGTAAAGAGCCTGCAATAAATCTGCCTGCTCCGTTTTAGTTGGCAGCCCGGTTGACGGCCCACCTCGTTGAACATTTACAACTACCAAAGGCAGTTCTGCCATAACGGCTAAACCAATCGCCTCCGACTTTAAGGCCAGGCCTGGGCCAGAAGTAGTGGTAACAGCCAACTCGCCTGCAAATGCAGCTCCGATAGCTGATGTAACACCAGCTATTTCATCTTCAGCCTGAAAAGATTTTACGCCCAAATCTTTACGTTCAGCCAATGCCTGTAAAATATCTGTTGCCGGAGTTATTGGGTATGAACCAATAAACAGTTCAAGCCCTGATTTTTCTGCGGCTGCTAAAAGTCCCCATGCTGTTGCGTGGTTTCCGTTTACATTTCGGTAAGTTCCGTTTTCAATATTTGCCGGGTGTACAATGTAACTTGGTGTCATGTGTTGCATTGTGTATCCGTAATTGAAACCATCGTGCAACACCTTGATATTTGAGTCAACCACAACGGGTTTTTTCGCAAACTTGGCCTTAATGAATTCTTCAATATATTCGAGTGGACGATTAAACATCCAGCAAACCAAGCCCAATGCAAACATATTTTTGCTTCGGAGAACGCTTTTATTGTCAAGGCCAAAGTCTTTTAAACTTTCCTTCGTTAGGCTAGAAATGGGGACCGGGATTTTAAAAAAATCTTCCAGGTTACATTCTGCAAAAGGATCGTCGGTTGTAAACCCTGCCTTTTTCAGGCCCTTTTCAGTTAACAAATCAGAATCGTAAATAATGGTTCCTCCCGGGTTCATAAATGCCGCATTCGCTTTAATTGCCGCTGGGTTCATTGCAATTAATACGTGGGCAAAATCGCCCGGGGTATTAACCTGTTTGTGCCCAAATTGAACTTGAAACCCGGAAACGCCACCAACAGTCCCTTGTGGTGCACGAATCTCTGACGGATAATCGGGGAATGTTGAAATATCATTCCCAAGAAGTGCTGTTGCATCCGAAAACAAAGTCCCGGTAAGCTGCATACCATCACCAGAATCTCCTGAGAACCGAATGGTAACTTCTTCCAACTCTATTACTCTTGCATCCTTCATTTAATTACTTTTTATTTTATATAAACTATTGTTCAAAAGAAAAACGATTCCAAAAATAACAACCCGTTATTTCGAAACCGAAAGCATTAATTTTATTTCACTAAAACAAGTGACAAAAATAACCATTATTTAACAAGATTAATGTAACATATACAATTATTTAAAGGTTTTAATATATTTGGAAACAATTTAAATTATTATCGATTTGGCACTCATAAAAACACTAAGGGGAAACACTCCAATAGTTGGGAAGAATTGTTTCTTAGCTGAAACAGCAACTTTAATTGGGGAAGTAGAAATTGGGGACGATTGTAGTATTTGGTACAATGCCGTGCTTCGGGGCGACGTACATTCTATTAAAGTAGGAAACAATACCAATATCCAAGACAATGCAACTGTACATGCAACCTATAAAAAGTCGCCCACAAATATTGGAAATAACGTAAGCATTGCACATGGGGCAATTATTCATGGTTGTACAATTCAGGATAATGTAATGATTGGGATGAATGCGGTTGTATTGGACGATGCTGTTGTTGAAAGCAATTCGATTGTGGCAGCAGGTTCGGTAATTACAAAGGGGACCGTTGTGGAAAGGGGCAGTGTTTACGCCGGAGTTCCCGCAAAAAAAATTAAAGAAATAAGTCCCGGTTTATTGAAAGGAGAAATCAACCGAATTGCAAATGCCTACGGAATGTATGCCGGTTGGTACAAAGAATAAAAAAACAAATTGCAATATCCAAACGGATTCCATTCTCCTTCAAAGGATTACATCTCTTATTTCCAATTAGATAAAGGTGGAATCCTTAAAACAAAAAATAAACCCGAAGTGGGTTTTAATCTCGATTCGCATTATAAACAAAAATGCACCTTATTAATCCATTTTTGTAATTATTTTTGAGATATTAACTAATTATTTTTGAATTATCGCGCATCTTCTAAATTTTATTAATAACTAACTACGTATTTTTTATTTAATTTATTAGTTGGTATTCTATAAAATCATCATTTTTTATACTTTTACAATTCAAAAAAAATAACATTGAAATGAAACCAACATTATTGATTTTAGCGGCTGGAATGGGAAGCCGTTTCGGCGGTCTTAAACAAGTAGAACCAATTGGACCAAGTGGAGAAGCCATTATCGATTATTCAATTTACGATGCTATCCGTGCCGGATTTGGAAAAGTTGTATTTATTATCCGCAAAAGTTTTGCCGAAGCTTTCAAAGAAAAATTCGATAATAAACTGAAAGGGGAAATAGAAGTTGAATACGTATATCAGGAACTGGACATGTTGCCCAAAGGGTTCATACTGCCAGAAGGACGTGAAAAACCCTGGGGAACGGCACACGCCATTTTGGTTGCCAAAGATGTTGTAAAGGAACCTTTTTGCGCACTCAATGCCGATGATTTCTACGGACGAAATGCCTACGAGGTAATGGCTAACTTTTTAAGCTCTTCCGAAAAACCAACCGAATATTCGATGGTGGGCTACCACTTAAAAAATACATTGTCAGAATTTGGTTCGGTATCGAGAGGTATTTGTGATATTGACCAAAAGCAAAACTTAAACAAAATTGTTGAAACCAAAACAATTTTCAAAAAAGGGGACAAAGTCATTTCTATTGAAGAAGATGGAAGCGAAACATTACTAAGCGGAAATGAAAATGTATCCATGAATATCTGGGGCTTTAAATCCTCTGTTTTCGAAACAATTGAAACAAAATTCAGCACTTTCCTAACAAAGGAAATGAATAAACCAAAATCGGAAATGTACATTCCATCGGTTGTTTTTGATATGATTGATGAAAAATTGGCAACAGTGAAAGTTCTGGAAGCCGATTCACCTTGGTTTGGGGTAACATACAAAGAAGATAAACCTTATGTTGTTGAAAAAATAAATGCACTAATAAAAGAAGGGGATTATCCTAAAAGACTTTGGGATTAAAAATATCAAAATATGAAAACCAATTTAATCGAAATAGCAAAACAATTTCAACTGGAAGGAAACGTAACGGAAGTAAGCGCTCTCGGTGAAGGATTTATCAACGACACTTTTATCATAAAAACCGGAGAGGGAACTCCAAACTATATCCTTCAACGAAAAAACAAAAAGATTTTTTCGCCAATTCCGGCAATGATGGAGAACATACAAAAAGTATGTTTGCACATTAAAGCAAAAGTAGGAGCGGCAGGCGGCGATCCAATGCGCGAAGCAATGACTGTTACTCCGGCAAACGATGGAAAATTGTATTTCCTCGACGAAGAGGATGAATATTGGGCAGTTTGCCAATTTATTGACGATACAATTGCGTACGATGCTGCTGAAACACCAGAATTGGCTTACGCCGGAGGAAAGGGAATTGGCAAATTTCAATCGTTGGTTTCCGATTTAAAAGAGCCACTGGCCAATATTTTACCCGGTTTTCACGATATTCGTTACCGGTTTAAACAGTGGGACGAAGTTCTCGCTAAAGACCCGGTTGGAAGGAAAGCAGATGTTTCAGAAGAAATTAGTTGGATTGAAAGTCGCCGCGAGGAAATGCTCGACTTTTGGAAATTAGTTGAAAACGGAACAATTCCAACACGAATTAGCCACAACGACACAAAAATAAACAACATACTTTTCGACAAAAAAGGAGATGTGCTTTGTGTAATCGATTTAGATACCGTTTTAAACAGTACGGTTTTAAACGATTTTGGCGATGCCATGCGGTTTTACACCAACACTGGTTTGGAAGACGACACCAATTTGGACAATGTTTCGATGGATATTAAAATTTTTAAGGCATTTGCAAAAGGATACATCGAAGAGGCAAAGTCGTTTTTAACTGAAAAGGAAGTTGAATATTTAGCCTTCTCGGCAAAATACATCACTTACGAACAAGTACTTCGCTTTTTAATGGATTACATTGATGGCGACAACTATTACAAAACAAAATCGCCCGATCATAATTTGATCCGAACCAGGGCACAATACAAATTACTTAGAAGTATGGAAGAACAGTTCGATGCAATGAATGATGCTGTTAAAGGGTATTACGCTTAATCTTGCTGCAAAAAAAATCATAAGAAAAATGGCTTAGTACATGACAAAAATATAAATCTATGATTATCAACAAATTAAGTTGTTAATAATTTGTAAAAGACGTTGATTTTCAGTAAATTAGAAGAATAAAACCACTCATTATTCTAATGGAGAAAATCAACGTCGAAAGTAAAAGTAGGGAATTCATATCAATACTGGATACCCATTTTCAAGGAAAAGTAAATTTATCGAGATTAAAGCTTATTGCAATGTTTGTTTTTGCACTGTGTAAAGTCCAAACCGTGGGTTTTGAGAAGCTGGCCAACGCACTTGACAGCGAAGC
>JAKIST010000157.1 GCA_021648495.1 Draconibacterium sp. | reverse complement strand
CAGGATATTAAAGAAATGACATTTATTTATTAGGAAATTTTTCGAGAATTTAACTAGCTATAAGTATTTTATATTCAATCTATTAAACCTGCTGAGTAGTAACAAATAATTCAATTGGGTTTATTTTTAAAAACTCTTTCCAGCTTAAGCCGTTTTTCTAAAATCAAATACATTTTAAAAAGGATTAAATTGTGACTTAAAACGGTTCATTCCTGAAGTATATTTCGCTTTACCGCTTTTTACTTCCAGTGCAATTACTTTGTTTTTGTATTCCAATATATAATCAACTTCATAATTCCCATCACGCCAATAACTTAATTTTAGGTTCTCGGTTTTAGTCGTTGTTAACAAATGAACTCCAATTGCAGTTTCAACATGCCTTCCCCAAATTTCACTGTTTCCAATTGCTTCTGAAAAAATATAATTAACCATGGCACTAAACAATGCAGAATTTTGAACAAAAAATTTTGGGCTTGAAGAACGTTGCATAATTTTGCTCTTAGAAAATTTCTCCAATCCAGTAAGCAAGCCTGATTGTTAAGTAATTGCAAATAATGTAACAAGGTTGTTGTGTTACCTGCATCATGCAATTGCCCTAAAATTTTATTGAACGATAAAATCTGCCCGGAAAAAGAACAACCCATTTCAAATAGATTTCGTAATAATGCAGGTTTATTTATTCTATCAATTAATAGAATATCTTTAGAAACAGTGGTTTCCATCAACGAATTCAGAATATAATCTTTCCAACGAATTTCATCTTCAATTAAACCGGCAGCGGCAGGATAGCCACCAAACCATGCGTACTGTTCTTCATTAAAACCAAAAGCAGTTTGCATTTCAGAAAATCCCCAATGCCCCATGTAAATGGTTTCGAACCGCCCAGCCAACGATTCGGTAAGTCCTTTTTGGATCAACAAACGCGATGAACCAAGCAAGACCAATTTAATATTGATTTTCTCCTATTTATCTGCATCCCAATTTGCCTTAACCGTTTCGCTCCAGTTGGGTATTTTCTGAATTTCATCAATAACCAAAATTAATCCAGAGTATTGATTGCTTTTCGATTTTAAGCGGGCATTCTGCCATTGTTGATTTAACCAGCTTGCATTGGAATTGACTATTCCATCTGCCGAAATATAAATAGTAGGAGGAGTTATTTCATCGATAACTTGTTGTATCAATGTAGTTTTCCCCACCTGACGTGGCCCCGTAATTACCTGAATAAACCTTCTTGGCTCTTTCAATCTTTTTACTATCTCCTGAAAATGAGATCGTTTATACATATTATTCGATTTTACTCAATACATTGAGCAAAATTACTCAATACACTGAGCAATTCAAAATATTTTAAAATCTCAAAGTTGTTTAGCTCAATATAACAAATACCAAAAAGGCAATTGCCGGTAAAAATCCAAACAAAGAAATTGCCCTAGCGTTCTCCTGATACTTTTCAATATCATTTAAATAATAAAATATCCCAATAGGAATAATCGATATAAAAAGTACGGTTCCAATAAAATTGAAAATTTCCCCCTTTTGAGTAAGGAAAGTAAATTTGTGTATCCCTTTATCGAAATACCAAATGCCAAGTGCAAATAATGTTGAGATCGTAATTAAAACACTTGGGAAAATTCGACAACAGAGTTTTTTATTTTTCATGTCACATAATGCTTAGGGATTGTAATGAAATAACCTGACCGTTTTAACTCGTTCTTTTGCACGCTAACTTCGTTAAAAAGCCTCGCTGTAACTATGGCTATAGCAACGTTTTTTGCCTTGTTATCGCACAAAATAACTTCGTCAATTCCAGTCATGTTATTTCTTCACAAACCCTTAGTGAAAAGTTTAAAATATGTTGTTCAAAGATGACGATGTTATTTGAACCCTTTCACTTATTTGTTGGGTGTCCTATTCGTTTCTGTCCTCAATATTTTAGTATTTTTTTTTATTCCACGTAGCATATGAATTTTTCCCGGGGGGCCGGGAAGCCGTTCCATTTCAAAACCACATGCCGTCAACTCCCTGCGTACTGCACCTTTTGCACTGTATGTAACAAATACGCCGTTAGTTGCAGTAAGCGAATAAATTTTTTGAAAAATTTCGGGTTGCCACATTTCGGGTTGTTTGTCGGGACCAAACGCATCGAAGTAAATAACATCGCAATTTTGAACCTTTTTTAAATCATTTTCAATAAGGTCCGATTGTAGTTTTACCAAATTAAAATATTCTGCTATTTGAATGGGTTTGTTCCATTCGCAATCGTGAATTTTTTCGAATATTGTTTGCGCTTCTTTTGAAATATTATTACCGTATTGCAATTGCCGGACAATTCCCTTTTCAAGCGGATATTTTTCAATGCTGAAGTAGGTAGTTCTCCTTTTTTGTTTTTTAGCGAAAAGGGCTGTTAACAAGCAGTTTAAACCTGTTCCAAAACCAATTTCAAAAACGATGGGGGTTTTACTTTTATGGAATAAATAACCCTTTTCGAGATATACATAATTCGATTCGGTAATTGCCCCGTTCATCGAATGGTATTGTTCGTTCAACTCAGGAACATAGAGTGTTTGAGAACCATCTGAGGTTTCAATGATTTTCAGCTTCATTCAAAATTGGTTTTTTGTTGAAAATAAAAAACTACTTTTATGCGGTAAAAATAAGAAATAATATGTTTGTAAGGTTGTTTAATGAAAATCCAAACGCTCGTGAAATTCAAAAAATTGTTGAAATTTTACGTGATGGTGGTTTGATAATTTATCCAACCGATACAGTTTATAGTTTAGGCTGCGATATTACCAATCAGAAAGCAGTGGAAAAAGTGGCACGTTGGAAGGGCGTGAAAATTGAAAAAAGTAATTTCTCGTTCATTTGCAGTGATTTTAGTCATTTGTCGGATTACACTAAACCAATTTCAAGCAACATTTTCAAATTGATCAAAAAGAACCTGCCCGGTCCGTTTACGTTCATTTTAGAGGCCAATAATAATGTCCCAAAATATTTCAAAGGGAAAAAGAAAACCGTTGGAATTCGGATTCCCGACAACAAAATTATCCGCGAAGTAGTGTCTGAATTGGGCAATCCAATTGTTTCAACATCTATTTACGATGAGGATGAAATTTTGGAATATACAACCAATCCGGAGTTGATAAATGAAAAATACCAGGAGTTCGCAGATGTAATTATCGATGGTGGTTTTGGAGAACTTATTCCGTCAACGGTTGTGGATTGTACGCTGAATGAGATCGAAATAATCAGAAAAGGTAAAGGGGAATTAAAGTTTTAAAATCGTTTCATTGGCAAGCTGTTTCCTGCAACTGCCAACTGCCAACTGCGACTGAAAACTGCGACTGTTCACTGTGACTTCCAACTGCGACATTGATTTAATTAGGTGACAAATTTTATATTCATTTTGTGTACCTCCCGTTCCGGAACTAATAATTATTTGTGGTTATTAGTAACTACAGTGGGTATTTATAAAATTAGAATTGAATACTGCGACCGAAAACTTTCCCTATTTCCTATCGTTTCCAAAAAGCGGGAGAGAACAATATCAAAACAGTAAATAATTCAAGTCGTCCGAGAAGCATTAGAAACGATAAAAACCATTTTCCGAAGGGCCTGATATGTAGGAAATTTTCGGCTGGCCCTACATTTCCAAGTCCTGGGCCAATATTGCCTAAACTGGTAGCAACTGCTCCCATGGCAGATTCCACATCCGGTTCAATTATTGTAAAAATTATTGTACTCAATCCAAAAATTGTAATGTACAACATAAAAAAGGCAAGTACATTGGTAATAATTTTAGAATCAACAGAGTGTTTGTTGAATTTAACAGGAATTACTGCATTGGGATGCAACATGCGGCGCATTTCGTAATAACTGTTTTTAAGCAACAATACAATACGCATTATTTTTATTCCACCTCCGGTAGAACCGGCAGAACCTCCAAAAAAGAAAAGAGAAAATAACAGGATGGTTAAAATGGGCGACCATTTTAAATAATCAGCTGTTGCATAACCCGTTGTTGTTATTATCGAAACCACCTGAAAAAAGGCATCTCTGAAGGCAGGTTCCGCATTTAGTTGTGTAGATACAAGTAGTCCAATAAAAATTATTAATGTAAATCCAATAATAAAAAGGCCATAATATTTAAATTCCTCGTCTTTAAAAACTGACTTAAACCTGCCTTTTAAAGCGAGGTACGATAATGTGAAATTGGTTCCGGCAAAAAACATAAATACAATAATAACATATTGAATAAATGGTGACGACCAATATGCAATACTCGCTTGTTTTGTTGAAAACCCTCCAGTTGCCATTGTTGTAAAAGAGTGACAAATAGCATCGAACACCGTCATTCCACCAATCCACAATAAGATAGTTTCGGTTATGGTAAATCCTAAATAAATTACCCAAAGTGTTTTTGCTGTTTGACTAATGCGGGGGCTGATTTTATCGGGTGTTGGTCCCGGAACTTCGGCAACAAACAATTGCATTCCACCAATGCCAAAAACGGGTAAAATAGCTAACGAAAGCACAATAATCCCCATTCCTCCAAGCCACTGGATAATGCTTCGCCAAAATAGAATGCCGTGTGGAAGTGCTTCAATATCGGATAAAATGGATGAACCTGTAGTTGTAAAACCAGACATGGTTTCGAAAAAAGCATTGGTAAAATTGGGGATTGATCCGCTTAAAATAAATGGTAAGCAGCCAAAAAACGAAAAAACAACCCAAACCAATGTAACAATTATAAAACCTTCGCGTTTCCCAATATTTTTATTCGTGTTTTTTGTAGTCAGAACGATTAGCCCGCCAATACTTAGATTAATTCCGGCAGAAATAATAAAAGCATTTAAATCATGTTCGTTGTAAATTGCCGAAACCAACAGTGCCAGTAATATTGCAATTCCTTCAATAATCAATAAAAAACCAAGTACCCTTATAATTATTTTAAAATTCATTTACTGGGTAAATTTATCGATTTTATTACTTAAAAAACTTTTCTAACTTTTTAATTCCCGATGGAAGGGTAAATACCACTACTTTATCGCCCACTTCAATTTTAGTGTCGCCATGTGCAATGTAACCAATACCTCTCCGTATTGTCCCACCAATTATTGCTTCTTGGGGAAACCCTAAATCTTTAATTGTTTTTTTCGTAATTTTTGCGTTTGTTTTCGCAGTAAACTCAAATACTTCGGCATCCGATGCAGTCAAACATTTTACTTTTGAAATTTCGGCATTCAGTGTAAAACGGTAGATGTAACTGGCCGCATTAAGTTTTTTATTAATAATGGTCCCAATATCCATTTGTTCTGCCAGGTTCATGTAAGCTAAGTTTTCAACTTCCGCAATTGTACGTCGGACCCCAAACGTTTTTGCAAGGTGGCAGCTTAAAATATTGGTCTCCGAATTACCTGTTGTTGCTACAAATGCGTCCATCTTTTCAATTCCTTCTTCTTTTAAAAGGCTTAAGTTGCGCCCATCGCCATTTATTACCAAAGCATTTCCAAATTTATCGGCCATCTTTTTACATCTTTCGAGATCGTTCTCAATAATTTTTATGCGGTATTGGTCGCCAAGTTTTTCAATTGCTTTTTGTGCAACCCTGCTTCCTCCCAGAAACATAATGTTTTTAACTTCAAATATTTTTTTACCGGTAAGCTCAAAAACATGTTGTTGCTCAAGCCTTGTAGTTACAAAAAATACAATGTCGCCATTTTGAATAAAGTCAGTTCCTTTTGGAATAATAGTAACATTGTTGCGGTTTATGGCAACTACTAAAATATGCTCGTTTTCCAGCGAAAGTTCTTTAAAAGTTTTATTTAAAACGGGGGCATTTTCACGCACTTTAACTCCTAAAAGCAGAAGTTTGCCGCCCGAAAACTCTATTAGTTGCCGGGTTCCGGTTTGTTTTACCGATGCCACAACTTCTTTAGCAGCTAAACTTTCTGGATAAATTAATTCGTGGATACCAAGATTCTTAAGTTTTGCTTTATAACGTTCTTGCAGGTATTCTGAATTGTTTATTCGTGCAATTGTTCTGCCCACTCCGAGATAAGATGCCATTGAACAAGCTAAAACGTTTCTTTCCTCGAAAGGGGTTACTGCAATAAACAAGTCGGCTTTTACCAATCCGGTCCGTTTTAAATCTTCGAATGAATGTGCAGAACCTGCAATCGTCAACAAATCCACGTCACTGCTAATATTTGATAGTTTTTCAGGGGAGTCGTCGAGTAATACGATGTCGTGATTTTCCCTGGACAGCATTCGTGCTAAATGTGTACCAACTTCACCTGCCCCTGCAATTACAATTTTCATACGTTTACAATTGTTTGTTTTTTAAGGTAAGCGATGTAATCCGCCAATTAATTATACTTGTTGTATGCAAAGAATTACTTGTTAAGTCCAATTTCATAAATAGCTAGTCTTAAAATTACTTGGCAAAATAAGTTATTAACTTCTGAATTTCCTCCAAAAGGTAAAATTATCTTTTCGAAATATATATTGAATTAATGTATGACGTTACCATTTTTCAATGAAAGCACCTTGTTTTAATGTAAAATAAATTGGATTGAGAGTTTGATTTTTATTTTGAATATATCTTCTCTCAGTAATGATAACGACATTTTTTGAACTGGGATTTTCAAATTCGTTTAAACGTTTTGGGTCAATTATTAAATTGGGTGAAATTGTTTCAGGCATTTCTTGAATGTTGTTTTGAAATAAAATTTTTTTTCCTTCAAAAATAATTATCCCGTTTTTAGATAGAAGAAAGTCATCATTTAAAATATCTTCCTTGGTAAGGAAAATGGGTGGGTTCAGTTTTAGTTTTAGGTTTGTTCGATGTATTAATTTGAACGTGTTTTTATCGCTTGCAATTTTATGCTCCGAAACAACATAGTTTATTTTTCCACTAATTAATTGTATGGTAATATTTTGAGGCAAATTATATACAATAATTTCCCGGTTTCTGGCCTGGTTGATATTAATTATTAACGAAGAAATTAATAAAAATAGAGTGAAAGATAATGCTATTTTTAAATTTCTGGGCTTGAAATTCTGAGCCAGTAAATAGATTGAAAACAATATTCCAATTAGAAATAAGAATTCAAAAGGATGGATTGAAATCTCCTGAACAGAGTAGGGGAGTTGCTCAATTTTGGATAAAATAATATAGCTTAATTTTATAATAAGGTTTAGTAAAAAAGAAAGAAAGGTTGAAAAAATGGTGATCTTCGAAAATAAAAGCAAAGCCAATCCAAGTGGGATTAGTATCATAACCACAGGAATAATTATTAGGTTAGTTAACCAGAAATAGCTTGGGAATTGGTTGAAATAGAATGAGATGAGCGGGAATGTTGCAATTTGGGCAGCAACTGAAATGGTTAAAAGTGACCAGAAATATTTTAGTATTTTATTTTTTGCCCGAATTAATTTTGAGAGTTTTGGTTGAAGAAATACGATTCCGAAAACTGCTGAATAGGAGAGTTGAAAGCCCACTTCAAACAAATTGTTTGGATTGAACAGCAATAACAACAATGCAGATGCAGCCAAGGAATTGTAAGTATTTGCTTTGCGGTTTAAATTGTCGCCAATTACAAAAATGGTAAACATTGTTGAAGCTCGCATTACCGAGGGCGAAAGTCCGGTAATAAATGCATAACTCCAAAGTGATAAAATAGAAATTATTGTAAAAATTATTTTCCCTGATTTCTGTTTTCGGAGAAAACCGAACAGCAAAGTAATCATCCAAAACACAATTCCAACATGTAGCCCCGAAACGGCTAAAACATGCATGGCACCGGAAGCCGAAAAAATACGCTTGGTTTCGGGGTCCAGTTCGCGTTTGTAGCCAAGAGTTAATGCCGATAAAATTTCCAATTCATTTTTTCCGATGTTTTGTTTTCTATAAACAGACAATAGTTTTTCCCTGATTTGCTCGGCGTAAATCGTTAACGAAAAGTGTGTCTGGAAATTTGTTGTTTTCCAGTTTTTAGATGATAGATATAACTGGCGGTAGATTTTCTTATTGGCGAGGTACTTTTTATAATCAAATTCAAAGGGGTTTCCATCGTTTTTTATGAACTGCGGCGAAGTAGTAAAAATTATTTGATCGCCCGGACCTAATTCTTTCGCTGGTCCTTCTTTTTCGAAATAAACAAGAATATTCTCGTTTGTAAGAAAAACAGTATCCTTTTGTTTTACTTTTGAAACAGTAATAAGCGATTTGAATGAGTTTTGTTTTTTCTGTGGTTTTTCGCTTACAGTGGCAATGTAAATCCCATCTTCAAAGAATATTGGTTTTTTGTTGTAAGTTTCAAAAACGAGAATTCCGATTAGAATAAAAAGGAATTGGATGAAAAACCCAAACCACTTGGCCAAATAATACTTGTAAGTTTGGTTTAGATAGAACAAAATTAAAAGCAGGGCAATTGAAAGCAGTATTAACATGGTTACGGAAAAACCTTCGAAAGAACCTATAAAAATACCAAAAGCCAACGAGATTGTTGGCCGTAGAAAGGGAATTTTTTGAACCAGTTTTTTCAAATTTATCGTTATGAGGTATTTAACATTAAACGATAAAAAAGGGAAAAGGGTTACAAAATTTTACCAGAAACTTTAATTCGGTAATGCGGGCGAATTTTCCCGGTAGCAATAGCACTTAATTTGCTTTTAAGCAAGCGTTTTCGGAGAGGAGATAAATAATCGACAAACAGGATTCCTTCTAAATGGTCGTATTCATGTTGGATTACCCTGCCGGCAAACCCTTTAAAGACTTCTTCGTATTCAACAAAATTTTCATCGAAGTATTGAAGGCGAATTTCATCCTGGCGCGAAACATCTTCACGGATTTCAGGCAAACTTAAACAACCTTCGTTCATCACCCACTCTTCTCCGGCAGTCTCAATAATTTTTGGGTTGATAAAAACCTTTTTGAAATCTTTCATTTCCGGTTCTTCATCGGCACCCGACTTAGCATCTATAATAAATAACCTGATGGAGAATCCAACTTGTGGTGCTGCTAAGCCAACGCCATCAGAATAATACATGGTTTCCCACATATTTTCTATTATATCTTTTAATTTTTGATCATCTTTTTCTATATTTTTTGCCTTTTTACGTAATAACGGATCTCCGTAAATGGTAACCGGGTACTTCATTTTATATTTTGTTTCGTTTTTTTTCTAAATAACTTTGCAAAATTATGGTTGCGCTAATTGCATCAATTAGAGCTTTGTCTTGTCTTTTTTGCTTTTTTAATCCTCCATCAATCATGGTTTGAAAAGCCATTTTCGATGTAAACCGTTCATCCATGATTTCCAGTTTCATGCCGGGGTACGTCTTCTGAAATTTCTTTAGAAATGGATTAATATATCTAACAGCTTCCGATGCTTCGTTGTTCAATTGTCTTGGATAACCGACCACAACTGCTTCAACCGGTTCTTTTTGAAAGTATTCTTTTAAAAACTCCCAAATAGTATGAGTAGGTACTGTTGTTAAACGGTTGGCAATAATCTGCCCCGGGTCGGTTACAGCTAAACCAACTCTTTTTCGTCCATAATCAATTGCTAATATTCTTGCCATTCAAACTTTTTAAGCGTTGCAAAAATAGAGAGAAATAGCTAAATAAAAAAGGGTTACTTTAATCAAATAATTCCTTGTGGCCCTGCCACGGGGATAGTCAATTTTAAGAATTTTCTTTATTCCTTTAGTCTTTAGGAGTTGTAAACAAATAACCACTCGTTTTCTACTTGTTCTTTTACTTTTTATTTTCTTTGAAAAATTCTTTTAATAGAACTACTATTTACAGATTTTTCAACTCGCTAAAAAACAAAATATCTACGCATAAAACAAGCGTTTATTAATTTACAGTTCCTTAGGGCTCACTCAGAAATAAGTCCGGGAATTTAGGAATAATATTTTGTGCACAGACGCGGCAAAAAACACAAGCATAGCAGGGTTACGGTGAGTATTTTTAACAAAGTATGTGTGCAAAAGATG
>JAKIST010000156.1 GCA_021648495.1 Draconibacterium sp. | reverse complement strand
AATATCCCGATAGTGTTTCAAAAATTTAAATTGTCTATGAAAAACTCTGAAGATTTTGATGCGAAGGAGTTTATAGAGATACCCTTAATATTAAAGGAAATCAATATTGCTGAGTTGCAATTGTAATTTTTGCTTCTCAAAAGGTTTATATCCGCTTTATTGGCAATCATTCGGAGTATAATAAAATAGATTGTAGAAATATTTAGGATTTTTTAAAATGGCAGAAATAAAAACTGAAAGGCAATACGAAAAAGCAATGGAAAGAATTGAAGAATTGCTCCCAAAAGTGAACAATGAAACTTCGGAATATAACAAAGATTTTGTTGAACTTGATTTGCTTTCTGATTTGGTGGCAGAATACGAAGAAAAATATTTCCCCGTTGCAAAACCTGCTCTTTCTGAAATTATAAGATTGAGAATGGCAGAATTAGGGATTACGCAAAAAAAAAATGGCGGAGATATTAAATGTAAGTCCTTCGAGGATAAGCGAATATTTAAACGGGAAAAGTGAGCCTACTTTAAAAATAGCCCGTCAATTAAGAAACGAATTGGGAATTGATGCCGATATTATTTTAGGTTAAAAAATGAAAAGGCCACTGATTTACAGATTCGTTTTGAACTGTAATTTTTAGAAGTTCCCTCAAATCCATAAATCAGTATCATCTTTTCCTATTTCAAAAATTATGATTTTCTTTTCTTCTCGCTCAGTAGGTTTTGAAGCGCAAACATTTCATCGCGCAATCGGGCGGCTTCAATAAAATCGAGTTCTTTTGCGGCAGCTTTCATTTGCTTTTTAGTTTTTTCAATTGCTTTTCCAAGTCCTTCAGCACTCATGTATTGAACTACCGGGTCGGCAGCAATATCGGGTTGTCCCATTCCACCTGAATATTCAGTTTGTTTGTTGCTTCGGTATTTATACCCTATAATTTCTCTGGTTGGTTTTACAATTTGGGTTGGGGTAACGTTGTTTTCGATGTTGTATTTTAATTGTTTCTCGCGGCGGTAATTTGTTGAGTCGATGGTTTTTTGCATCGACTTGGTAATTTTATCGGCATACATTATTACGCGGCCGTTAATATTTCTCGCTGCCCGTCCCGATGTTTGTGTCAACGAGCGTTCCGAACGTAAAAACCCCTCTTTGTCGGCATCTAAAATGGCAACCAACGAAACTTCGGGTAAATCTAATCCTTCGCGTAAAAGATTGATTCCAACCAGTACATCGAATTCACCTTTTCGCAATTGTTCCAATATTTCAACCCGTTCCATCGTATCCACATCGGAGTGGATGTACCGGGTTTTAACTCCCATTTTCACCAAATATTTAGATAATTCTTCAGCCATCCGTTTTGTTAGGGTCGTAACCAAAACCCGTTCACTTTTATCAATCCGAAGATGTATTTCGTGCAGTAAATCATCAATTTGGTTTGTGCTGGGACGAATGTCGATCATCGGATCCAATAATCCGGTCGGTCGAATAATTTGTTCCACAATAACGCCTTCGCATTTCTCCAATTCGTAATCGGCAGGTGTTGCACTTACATAAATAACTTGCCGCGTTAAGCTTTCAAATTCTTCAAATTTTAATGGGCGGTTGTCCATCGCAGCTGGTAGCCTGAAACCATATTCAACCAAGTTCATTTTTCTTGAATTGTCGCCACCGTACATGGCGCGTATTTGCGAAATGGTAACATGGCTTTCGTCGATTACGGTCAAAAAATCATCGGGGAAATAGTCGAGCAGACAAAATGGGCGTGTTCCCGGTTTGCGCCCATCGAAATAGCGTGAATAATTTTCAATGCCCGGACAGTAACCCAATTCGCGCATCATTTCCATGTCGTATTCCACTCGCTCCTTTATTCGTTTAGCCTCCAATGGTTTTCCTATTTCATTGAAAAAATCGATATGCGCTACTAAATCATCCTGAATTTGGTGAATGGAAGAATTCATTCGGTCTTTGGTAGTTACAAAAATGCTTGCAGGGTAAATTTTTGCTTCCTCCAAGTTTTGTAAACTTTGTCCTGAAATGGGGTCGAATGTAAAAACCCCTTCAATTACATCTCCCCAAAAAACAATGCGAATGCCTTCGTCTGCGTAGGCCGGATAAATATCAACCGTATCTCCTTTTACCCTAAAATTTCCCCGTTCAAAATCAACTTCACTCCTGGAATACAGTGCATCTACCAATTTGCGGAGCAGTGCATTTCGCGAAACTTTTTCGCCTGTTTTTATTGTCGAAACATTTTCATGAAAGTCTTCAGGGTTTCCAATTCCATAGATACACGAAACGGAAGAAACGACAATTACATCACGTCTGCCCGAAAGAAGGGACGAGGTGGTACTCAACCTCAATTTCTCAATATCCTTGTTAATCGACAGGTCTTTCTCGATGTAAGTATTTGTGGAAGGAAGATACGCTTCGGGCTGGTAATAATCGTAATACGAAACAAAATATTCCACTGCATTATCCGGGAAAAACTGTTTCATTTCGCTGTATAATTGTGCTGCAAGCGTTTTATTATGACTTAAAACCAATGTTGGCCGATCAACTTTTTCGATAACATTTGCCACTGTAAATGTTTTGCCCGAGCCAGTTACTCCGAGTAATGTTTGAAAGCGTTCTTCATTTTCAAGTCCTGCAACCAACTGTTCAATCGCTTCCGGTTGGTCGCCGGTAGGTTTATAGTCCGAAACAATTTTAAACTTTTTTCCCATTCTGTACTACTAAAATATTTTAAAGCTGAGTTGTGGAAAACAACTGAATCAGCAGTAAATCAATGTCTTTGTTAAAAAGAAGTCGTTTTTCTCAACAATAATCTTAAATTTGTTTGTTTATTAGTTGGACGCTAATATAATTTATAAATTAAAGATAATGAAGAAAGCTCGTCTTTTTATCTCCTTGTTAATATTGCTGGTAGCCACAAATTGTTTATTTGCTCAGGAAGCCAATAATAATTCGATGACCTTTAATAATAAAGGATTGTATTTTGGTGGGCAGCTCTCTACCAACGGTTGGGGATTCGATATCAAATACATTTTCAATAAAAGCATAACATTAAAATCGGGAGTTGAAACTTTAGCTTTTTTGCACGATTTTAATTTCGATGAGAACGGTATTGATTACAATGCAAGTTTAGATTACACAACTGGAGGTGTGTTTTTACTCGCCGATTTTAACTACACCAAGAATTTATACGTATCGCTTGGCGCTGCATTGAATTTGTTAAATCCCAAAGTAAAAGGACACGCAGTAAGCGACTTAAAGTATGGAGATATTATTATTCCGGCTTCACAAGTTGGTGATTTTGTTTTTAGTTTAACTCCCGGTTATAAAATCTCGCCATACGCTGGAGTTGGTCTCCGAAGTTTTTTGGGAAAGAAAGAACGGATAATCTATTATTTTGAAACCGGCTTTTATTATGTGGGAGCCCCAAATATTGAAATAGAAGCTACCGGCTTGCTATCTCCAACAGCTAATCCAGCTCACAGCCAGCAGGAAGTTTTCGAGAATCAACTCAGTCAATACAAATTTTATCCGGTTATTAAGTTTAGTTTAGCTTTCAAACTGTTTAATGCAACAAACAATTAAATTAAAAAGTTATGAAGAATATATTCGTTGTAAATCGTATAAAATCAATTGTTTGGATTTTTGTTGTTTTGCTGTTGACAAGTTGTGGTGAATATTTCAACAATCCAATAAAAGACAAAGAAACAGGCGAAGACATTAATCTTCTGATTATTGATTTTAATTTTTTTACAAGCTCCATGACATTCAAGTTTTTAGATGTTTCGGACGGTTCGCGGATCACGAAAGAAGCAAAGGTTAGTTTTTCCGGTATAAATGCGAACGATATTGTAACTTTTACCGGAGAAAAAAAGGACAATTTTTTTACTTCTGAAGGCCAATTGGAATTAACCACCGATCCTAATGTTTCCATTTCAGAAAACTCACCCTTTGAATTTGCAATAAATGTGGAAATTGAAGGATACAATGTTTTTAATAAAGGCTTCCAACTTCAAACCGAAGGGAAGAAAACGATTGAGATAAACCTCACTAAAATAAATAAAAACGAAAGCAATGGCATTAACGGCGAAATAAATATTGAAAATGGCGATACCACAGTGGTTTTTGGCCTTGCAAGTCAGGGTACACTGAAATCAGTACAAACAACAGAAAAACCGTATAAAATTAACTATGTAATTGCGTGGAACGATTTTCTTAAACTTAAAGATACCAATGACAGTTTGATTTTTAGTTCGCCCGAAGAAGCTCAAAACAAATTCGATAACGATCCGGATAATTTTTCAAGTATTTTAATCGACACTTCAAGCAACTATTTACCACAAGTTGACGTGATCAGCAAAAATGGTGAACTAGTAAGTGTCCTTTTTCAGAAACTTGAAACCGGAACATTCATAAAACTAACAGTAAACGAGAAAATTGTTGCCAATTTAAACGCGGGAGTGATTACCTCAAACTGTGAATATACCGGCACACCTGCCCCTGATATTTTTGGGTTTTCTGTTTTTTCGGAACAAAGTTGGGAAATGCCGGTTATCGACACCGTGTACAACAACCTTCATTTTAGCTATACTTTAATACAGGCTTCAAACGAAATGTTGTGCGAAACAGGAAGTAGCATCGTTTTTCGTTCAAACGTAATATCCAGTTTTTCGATTGATGCTGACGTTTACGATATGGACGATAACTTTCTAACGTCAGTTAATTTCAAAGGGAATTTCCCTGACACTTTTTTGGTTGAAAATGCACCTTCGAGAGCAGTTATATTGAAATTCCGTGACAACAACCCTGGCTTTTCAGCAATTAACCCTTTGGAAATTACAGATTTATGCGCTGGAAATTACGAGGTTAATGTTTCTCCAAGCGCAGGATATGTGGAATATCAAATTGTGTTAAAGGCAATTTGCCAGGATAATCTTTCGGTAGCAATTGCCCCAACTTACAGCGGGGAAATCAAAATTAAAGATAGCAGCGATCCCTGGCAGGGAGTTGATATGATTGGAGGTGTTGTTGATTTGCTCGGAAAGCCAAACCAGGAATACCAACTCCGCTTGTATTGGGAAAATGCCTGGGAGTATTCGAACTATTTTACCAAGTTTAATAGTGAAGGAGTTTACCTCGGCACACCAGAAGCAGGTGCAACTGTCTCTTCAAAAACTTTGGATGATGACAGGATCCAGATTAGCGTTGAGAAAATATTTAAACAAAATATATGTAATGATATTGGTTGGTAACATTACCGTTGAAGCGTAAAATATACTGGGAAATGGTCACTAATTCCACCATAGTAATTTGTTCCGCCATAAGTTTTGTTCGGTGAAATTTCTCCGTTTTTATTTTTATATTCCATCCATTTTTTGTGAAATACAAATCCTCTTTTATCGGCACATTGAAATCCTTTATCATCCAATAAATTTGAGGATACAACAATATTATCGAGCATGTTCCAATTTTCCTGGTACAAATACGAACCTTTTTTATTTTCATGAACGGGATACATAAGATTTACAAAACCGGCATTTTTAACTTCCGGTTTTTGGGCCATTAAAATTTTTGCCAAACTGTTGTTCGACGGTTCATCGTTCATGTCGCCCAAAACAATAATCTCTGCCGAAGCATCCACGGTTTGAATCGAATCTATTTTGCTTTTTAAAATTGTTGCAACTTCAATACGATTGGGTTCTGTTTTTTCTGTTCCCCCAATTCTGGAAGGCCAGTGATTTACAAATATGTGAAACTCCTCCCCGTTTTTTGTTTCCCCTTTCACATATAAAATATCGCGCGTAAAATAATTGGGTTCATTTTTAAAGTTCACTTTTATTGGAAAGCTTGTAATCACCTTAAACTCATCGGGACGATAAACCAAAGCACAATCAATGCCTCTAAAATCAGGGCTTTCGTAATGTACCACTTTATATTTCCCATTTGCTAACCGCCCTGTATTAATTAGATCTTCAACTACTTTTGAATTTTCAACCTCGCATAAGCCAATTATTTCGGGCAACTCGTTTTTGTTTATCGAACTTAAAACCCTCGATAAACCTTCCAGCTTTTTTGTGTAGCGCTCCTCATTCCATTTCTTCTTACTTCCTGGCAGAAACTCTTCATCCTTTTTCCCTGGTTCATCTTCTAAATCGAAAAGGTTTTCCACATTGTAAAAAGCGATTGTAAGATTTCGGCTACTTTTGTATTTGCCGTTAGAACACGACGACAAAAAGATAATTGCAAAAATAAAAATGTTAAATGGGTGAGAGAAAAATCGTTTCATGAATTTGTATTCGTTATTTTATATTTCCCTGCCAATGGTTACTTCATAAAAATCGGTTACAAGCGTTGCCATCATTCCAGCAGATTTTGCGGCTTGAATTCCCAGGACACTGTCTTCAAAAACTTCGCAATTTTTGGGTTCAACGCCCAAAAGTCCTGCACATTTTAAAAAGGTTTCCGGGTGTGGTTTCGAATGGGTAATATCATCGCCCGAAACCAAAATGTCAAAATATTTATCAAGTCCCAGAATATTCATTGTTTTCCATGCAAGACGGTTGTATCCACCGGTGCCCACCGCCATTGGCATTTTGCCATGATATTTTTTTGCCAGTTCAACAACCGCAGAAATGGGTTTTATTTTGTGCATTATTTTTTCGTATTCATCCTCTTTTTGATGCCCAACTTCTTCTGCATTCATTTTTGTTCCAAACAGTTCGTTTAATTTTTTAATGGTGCCAACGGCTGGAATTCCTGCAAGCGTGGCAAAAAGTTCGGGAGTAAATTCAATTCCGTATTCAATCAGAATATTTTTATACGCCCAAAAATGTACTGGCATTGTGTCTGCCAGTGTTCCATCTAAATCAAAAATCAAAGCTTTTGCGTTTGGATTTATTTTAATTTCTTTCACAAATTCTCATTTAAATTGAATTTCAAAATTATAAATATTTACGCAACCCGTATTAATTCTTTTGAGATTAAGGAAAAAATGTCAATTTTGTTACAAATTCAGCAACAATGAATCAAGATACATTTTTATATACTTTACCACAGTGGTTTATTTTTTCAGCCATAATTATGATTGTTTACGGATGGATTGAGCAAAAGAAACCTTTCAGGATAATTGGTTTGGTAATTTTTATTTTACTGGGCTTATTCGCCATTTACGCCATTGTTGAAGGCTACTTTTTGGGGAACGAATTTTTAACGCCCGATGAAATAGTAAGTGAAGAATTGGGAGAAGAGGTAATTGAAAAAATTCCATTTCAGACACAGCTTTTACCTGCATACTGGAGTTTTATTGTTACAGCAGTTATAGCTATTCCAGCTATTTATTTCGATTTGAAAAATAGAAAAGCAAGTCGTTTATTTATTGTCCTTGCCGGATTGGTTTCGCTTTTCGGTTTTTTTATAATTGTTGGTGCTTTAAAAATGTTATAAGAACTGTTAATCTATTCTACTGTTCAACAAGTTTCATGGGATGCAGCATTTAAACCAAAATATTTTCCATGTCGAGCATCGTTATCGAACAAATGTTCGTAAATTGGTATTTAGTGCCAGCAAGAAAACTCTACTTTTTCAAGTCTTTGATAAGAAAACGTTAAAGACAAGGCTTTCGAAGTTTTGAAAATCAAGGAGTTTGCTTTTGCAAATGACTGTTTTCAAAACGAGAGTAACGCAGTATTTGGCGTTTTCTTGCAAAGACTATTTAGATATTAAAGGGAGAATCAAAATCTTGATTTGTCCAATTATCTTCCTGTAAAATTGAATATGTTAGAATTTTATGAATAAATTGTTCATTTTGTGGGCAAACTGCATTTTTTATTTTCTTGTTTTCTATCTTGCACACAAAATTGAAATTTCTCACAAAAGTTTAATATTATGAATCCACAAGCTGAAGAACTAAATGTTGTTATCCGGGAAAAAAGCAGTAACGTTTTTGAACTTCTTTCCGAAAAAGGGAAAGCAATTTTTTTCCCGAAAAAGGGGATTTTAGGACAAACCGCCGAGGCAAAAGGAACAAAAATTAATGCCACAATTGGAGCTGCTATTGAGGACGATGGAAGTCCGATGCGTTTAGAATCTATTGCTTCAAAAATAAATATGGATCCTTCGTTGGTGTTCCCTTATGCTCCAAGTTTCGGACGACCAGATATTCGGGCCAAGTGGAAAAGCATGATTTACGAGAAAAATCCATCGTTGGCTGGTGCTGAATTAAGTTTGCCGGTGGTTACTAATGCTTTAACACATGGAATAAGCATGGCAGCTTATCTTTTTCTCGACCCGGGCGATGAAGTAATTGTTCCCGATATGTTTTGGGGGAATTACAATTTAACACTTGGGAATGCGTACGGTGCCAAGCTTGTAAAATTCAATACATTTAAAAACGGCAAATTCGATTTAGAAGCCTTTGAAGCAAAATTGAACGAAGGCGAAATTGGTAAAAAAGTCTTTCTCCTAAATTTTCCAAATAATCCTTCGGGTTATACACCAACCTATGCAGAACAAAATTCAATAGTTGAAATAGTTAAAGCCGCTGCAGAAAAAGGAAATAAAATGGTTGCGATTACCGATGATGCGTATTTTGGCTTGGTTTACGAAGATGGGATTGCCAGGGAAAGTATATTTTCGGAGTTTTGTCAGTTGCACGAAAATATATTGGCGGTCAAAATTGACGGTGCAACCAAAGAAGATTACGTTTGGGGTTTTAGGGTTGGTTTTGTTACTTTTGGGATGAAAGGCGCTGACGCAGAATTGTATGGCGCGCTTGAAGCAAAAACAGCCGGAGCAATCCGTGGAAACATTTCGAATTCGGCTAATATTTCGCAATCGTTGTTGTTGGCAGCTTTTAACAGTAAAGAATATGAAGCGCAAAAAGCAGCGAAATATAACATTATGAAAGCACGATACGATGCGGTTAAAGTAACGTTGGATGATGAAAAATACAAAACTTATTTTTCTGCCTTTCCCTATAATTCAGGTTATTTTATGTGTGTTCAATTAGCCGATGGATTAATAGGCGAAGAAGTACGTAAAATATTAATTGAAAAATATGGCATTGGTGTAATTAGCTTGGGCAGTATTCTTCGCATTGCTTACTCTGCTGTTGCCGCAACAGATATAAAAGAGCTATTTGAAGGAATTTACTCGGCTTGCGAGGATTGTAAGTAGAGGAAAGTTTTCAGTTGCAGTTTTCAGTTGGCTTTTAGCCCTGAAAGGGCGGAAGATAACAGCACAGGGCAACGCCCTGTGTAAATACACACACACACAAATACTTGCCCCACGTTCTACATTTGAAAAAAAAGATGCAGTTTCATGGGGCAAAATTCAAGAATATAGTATTGAAAAGATTTTTCGGGAAGTATGTAGTAAACGCCCCTCTGCATACGGTTTTCCCCGAGGGGAGAATTGAAAAAAAAGACATCAGCCTCAGTTTTCAGTTAAAAACTATTTTACAGTTTAACCATTTTACAATTTGCCGTCAACTAACCTTATCCAAATAAATTCTCATCCCTGATAATCATTAAAATTGCCGAGTGTGGCAAAATAATGTACTTCTCGTTGTTGAATTCAATTTCGTGACCACTTTTATTTAAATAAACAGCGAGGTCGCCATTGTGTGCTTGTAGAGGCAGATATTTTATATCATCCTGTTTCTCCTTCCATAGTTCATCCTCTTCCGAAGGAGCAGGAATTGGATAACCTGGCCCAACTTTAACAATGTATCCGCTTTGCAGTTTTTCATTCTCTTGCACTGAAGGTGGCAAATACAACCCCGACTTACTTTTCCCCGATGGATTTTTAGGCTTCACCAAAACCCGGTCGCCAACCATTATAAATTTTTCAAGGTCTTCTTCTTCAATAATAAGTGACATATTTTATCAGCAATTCCAAAATTAGCAATTAACTTAACGAAACCGTATAAATAAAAGGCTTGTAAAATCTATACAAATTAATCTTCGTGTTATTTATTATGACAATAAAACAATAACTAATTGGGTATCAAG
>JAKIST010000155.1 GCA_021648495.1 Draconibacterium sp. | reverse complement strand
TTGAACGACCAAGGTGGGATATTTACGATGGTCTGTGGGTGCCAATGGTAGCCACGTTTAAAGATAATCGGCGAATTCTGGCAGGCTGGTTAGAATGTGGTGGAGCCTGGGGTGGTTCTTTGGTGTTCAGGGAATTGATTCAGTATAAAGATGGAACACTTGGGATGAAATGGCCGGAGGAAATGATACCCGAGACTAAAAAGGCCGTTCCAATCAGGAAGGCGGGAGGACTGGAAAGTAAATCGCTAAACCTTGATTTGGAATCTAAAGAATTTACCATTGTTAATTTAGAAAGCGTAACGGCTGATGTCCGAATTTCCATGCAAATTGAACCCAAAGCTAATATAGAGGCTTTCGGCATAAATTTCTCCGGGAAAGATGGATATAAAGATGGATGCGAGTTACAGTTTATCCCTTCTAAAAAGCAAGCTCAATGGAATACTCCAAAACAAGAAATGCCATCGTCTCCGCTTATAACTTTTCCCGAGATAATTGATAGAGACCCATATATCCAAATCTGGGGTACTGTCACCAAATATCCTGACTTATTGCATGTTCCCTTTAAAGGAAAGGATTTTGCCATAACCGGAGTGGAAAGGTTAGACAAGCCATTCACCTTGGACATTATCGTGAAAAAACAGAAAAATGGGACATATATTTTAGATGCCTGTATTGATGAAAGACGAACCTTGATTACATGGCGCACGGAGTTGAATGT
Organism: Draconibacterium sp.; assembly: GCA_021648495.1. Taxonomy (GTDB): domain Bacteria; phylum Bacteroidota; class Bacteroidia; order Bacteroidales; family Prolixibacteraceae; genus Draconibacterium. The sequence goes on along the minus strand of JAKIST010000155.1, from coordinate 9,301 downwards.
CAACAAAATTGCGCTGTTCGCACGGAATGGAAAAGTGAGTTTTAAAAATGTAACTGTAAAGCCATTAAAGTAAATGAATAAATTCAAAATAGCCTCTAAGTTTTATAATGAACCAAACTATAAATGAAAAAATTCAACAAATTTTCGAATTTAGTTCCTGTTATGCTGGCGTTTTTTACAATGGGTATTGTTGATTTGGTCGGGATTGCAAGCAATTATATTAAGATTGATTTTGAATTGTCAGATACTTTGGCAAGCCTGTTCCCATCAATGGTTTTTTTATGGTTCCTTCTATTTTCTATTCCTACAGGAATGTTAATGAACAGGATTGGACAGCGCAAAACGGTAATTGTTAGTTTGGTAATAACTTTTATAGCCTTAATCGTTCCGTTTATGGTTTATAGTTTTATCGGAATGTTAATTTCATTTACGTTCCTTGGTATTGGGAATATTTTGATGCAAGTATCTTTAAATCCATTGTTAGCTAATATTGTTAGTAAACATGAATTGGCAAGCAAACTAACTTTAGGACAGCTTGTTAAAGCGGTTGCTTCTTTTATAGCCCCAATTATTGCAGCATGGGCTGCCAGTTTTTGGGGAGATTGGAAAATTTTATACGCTGTATTTACAGTTGTTACCTTAATAGCTACAATCTCACTGTATTTTACGAATATTAACGAACGCCCAATCGTTGGTAAAACTTCTACTTTCAGGGAATGCTTTCAATTATTTGGTGACAAGCTTGTTTTGTTGCTGTTTATTGGCATTTTAGTACATGTGGGAATTGATGTTGGGGTAAATATTACCGGGCCAAGATTACTTATGGAACGAACGGGAATACAACTGACAGATGCAGGATATATTACAAGTTTTTATTTTCTGTGTCGTACAATAGGTTGCTTTTTAGGAGTTTTCGTTTTAAGGAAATATTTATCAACCGTTTTCAATATAAGTGCTTTAAGTATTGCAATGGCAGTTATTGGAATGTATTTCAGCGCCAATACTGTTACAATTTATTTATGTGTGGGATTAATAGGTATAGGTAATTCTAATGTTTTTCCCATTCTATTCTCGCGTGCTTTACAACATTTGCCAAATCGTCATAATGAAATATCAGGTTTAATGATTATGGGCATTTCCGGCGGAGCAATCTTTCTGGTTATAATGGGAGTAGCATCCGATTTAATGGGAGGTCAGATTGGTGCAGTTATTATTTTAACTATTTGTAGTGCCTATTTGCTATTTCTTACTACAAAGTTTAAATCACTCAAAACGGTCTCTAAATAATCGGATAAAAAAACAGGCATTTAATTGTTACACAATTCATATTTAAAAAAAAGTTATGTGCTTTATTGGAATTGACATTGGGACAAGTTCAATCTGTGGTGTGCTTTATGATAGTACAAATAAATCAACAGAATCAATTACCATAGAAAATAGTGCAGTAATTGAATCGAAAAATGACTGGGAAAAGATTCAGGACACAGCTAAAATTATTCAAATTTTAGATAAAATTATTAATGGATTTTTAAGTAAAAGTCAGCTTGTAAAAGGTATAGGATTTACCGGACAGATGCATGGGATTCTTTATTTAAATAAAGAGGGCAATTCGGTAAGCCCGCTTTTTACCTGGCAGGATGGTAGAGGTAACCTGATACATAAGAGCAAAAAAACGTATGTTGAATTTCTTTCTGATAATACAAACTATAAACTTTCAACCGGGTTTGGTTTAGTAACACATTTTTATAATATCGAGAATAACCTTGTTTCGCAGGATGCCGTAAAAATTTGTACTATAATGGATTATGCAGTAATGAAATTCTCCGGCAGGAAAGTTCCGCTGATTGACTTCTCAAATGCTGCCAGTCTTGGTTTTTTCGATTTAGAAAAGTTTTGTTTCGACACTGAGGCACTCACTCGTTTAGGAATTAACCCGGCTATTTTACCTGAAACTAAAGAATCGGCAACTCTCGCAGGTTATTACAACAAAAATATACCTGTTTATTCTGCAATAGGCGATAATCAAGCCAGTTTTTTAGGTTCAGTTAAGGATAAAAAACGTTCAGTTCATATCACGGTTGGTACAAGTAGTCAGATTTCAATTTATTCCGATAAATATTTAGAAATTGCCCCGCTAGACACAAGGCCATTCCCGGGAGGAGGCTATATTCTGGTTGGTGCAGCATTATGTGGCGGGAAATCGTTTGCTCTGCTAAAATCATTTTTTGAAGCAACAGTCAACCTGTTTGTGGGTACACCTGCGGAAAAAATAGACTTTTATTGTAAGATGACAGCAATCTCTGATAGTTTTGAGGCAAATGAATTGCCGGTTGTAAATACCGCATTCGATGGAACACGGGCAGACCCACAGAAACAAGGAAGCATTTCAAATATTTCCATAAATAACTTTACCCCTGAAAACCTAATTGTTGCATTCTTACAAGGAATTTGCAATGAACTTTATGATTTCTATAATCTTATTCCCGAAGAATTTAAAGCAAACAAAGTGACGATTGTTGGTTCGGGCAACGCAATAAAAACCAACAAATTGCTAATCAAAATATTCGAACAAAAATTTAAATGTAATCTTAATATTTCTAAACATACTGAAGAAGCGGCATTCGGTGCATGCATGTGTGCAGTGGCTCGTGAAAAATATACGAATGGGTTTTTCGGTACTAATGAGATAAACAATTAAACTAAATACTGTTCACTTTTAAAAACAATTATTATTTATAGAAGTCAGTAGATAATTACATATATTTGTTTCCTTATAAATCAATGGTTTTATGGATATATTTAAAGGACAAAACCTTATAGGGTTTGCTGAACGGTTCAAAACGGATGAAGATTGCCAGCTGTACCTTGCCCATTTCAAATGGCCGGAAGGTTTCGGGTGCGTCAAGTGCGGGCATACTGGGAGCCAAACCAGGCGCAACCATTCCCGGACTTGCAATAGATGTAGCCATACCGAATCGGTAACGGCAAACACTTTATTCCATAAAGTAAAATTTGGGTTACGCAAAGCATTTTTCATTTGCTTTGAAATGGCAACAACCACCAAGAGCCTCGCTGCGAGCTACGTCGCCGCCCGCTTTGGGGTAACTGAAAAAACAGGGAGGCTGTTTATGCACAAAGTCCGTGAAGCGATGAAGTCGAGCGGGGACCACCCGATGGACGGCACTGTCCACGTTGATGAATTTGTTATCGGCGGAAAAGAAGAGGGCAAGGTTGGCAGGAGCTACGACAGCAACAAAAAGAAGATGGTGTGTGCCGTGGAACTCACGGATGACGGCAAAGTCAAACGTATGTATTCCCTGGACATAGACAACTATTCGGCGAAAGAGCTGGGGAAGATATTCGAAAAACACATCTCCAAAAAAGCCAATGTTGTTACAGATAAGTGGAAAGGTTATAGGCCGCTGATGAAACAATATGGCATAACCCAAATCGAAAGCAACGGCGGATTGAACTTCAAGGCCCTGCACACTATGATACATCAGGTAAAGGGTGGCTTCGAACAACCTATTCTTGGGTAAGCCAGTTTAATGTCAACCGCTATGTAGATGAATTTTGCTACCGGACAAACCGCTCACAAATGAAAGAGAATATATTTAACAATTTAATTCGCAGGATGGTGAAAGCCGACAAAATCTATCAATTAGAATTAATATGCAGCTAACTAATGAACTCTAAGGTTTCATATTAAAAATTTCAATCTTTGTCTTTTATTAACTATGAAATATACTTAAATTTTTGGAGGTATTGAGTAAAAATATTGAGCGGGAATTGGTTGAACAATTCAAAGCGGGTAATGAGATGGCCTTTGAATTGATTTTTCACCGAACCAAAGGGAAGTTAAAAGGATTTCTTTTAAAAGTTTTGCCTTGTGGTGAAGATGCAGAAAGTGTATTACAGGAAATCTATTTGAAACTCTGGTCAAATAGGAAATCGATAAAAGCGAACAAAAATTTTGAAACCTATTTTTACGCCATTGCAAGGAATATGGTTGTTGACGTGATGCGGAAAAGGTTTAATAAACAAAAGTACCTTGAAGAATTATACAGCCAATTAAAGGAAGGGAATAAAAACCCGTTAGATACGCTTGCAACCGTTGAATATTCAGAGCTGGAAAAAAAGATTTTTGAACTGATAGGAAAATTACCTGAAAAAAGACAAGTCATATTCAAACTAAATAGAATCGATGGACTGACATATAAGGAAATTGCTGAAAAGCTAAATATCTCCGAAAATACAGTTGATTCGCAAATGCGCAAGGCACTCGCTTTTTTGCGTAATGAAATGAAACACTTTTTGAGCCTGATGCTTTGGATATACTTGAATAATTGAAAATTCCAGAAGTATTTATTTTTTAAGATATCTCGTTTCATAAAATTTTTAATTCATCTTATTTCCCTGAATATATGTATTTTACATGTTTTTAATAAACTATTTAAAAAAAAAATGACAAAAAAGATACCACACCAGTCACGGAAAAAATAGTTTCAAACGTATATGGGTTTGTAATCAAATTAAACATTGTAGTGGATAAAATATCTGACAAATTAATAGTCAAATTTATAGCGGGGAAAAGATTAACAAACGATGATTTTGTCTTATTGGATAAACTTTTGAATAATTTGAAATATAAAAAAGAAACCCATTATTGGTTGGAAGAAAATTGGCAAAATAGCCAATCGGAAAGTGTTGCATTACAGTTTGCACAAATACGCAATAAAATCAGAATTTCATCCTTAAAATCAAGGATGAACCGATTGTTCATAGTTTTAGGTAAGGCCGCGGCAGTTTTGTTTATACCTTTACTTGCCGCTGCTCTTTATTATTATGTCAACCAAAGCACTTCCGCTGGGTTACTTACGCTTTCAACACAAAAAGGAGAGCAAACCAATGTGATACTTCCTGATGGTTCAAAAGTATGGCTGAATGTAGATACAAAATTGAGTTATCCGGTTGATTATGGTGTGAATTCGCGAAACCTTGAAATAGAAGGGGAGGCTTATTTTGAAGTTGAGAAAAATGAGGAATTACCTTTTGAAGTTGGTTCAGGCAATATTGTTACCAAAGCTTTAGGAACCCGGTTTATTATTTCGGCCTATCCGGAGTCTTTCGAGGTTAAATCTTCACTGGTTAAAGGTTCTGTTGAAGTGAAATATGGAAAGAATGTTGAAATATTAAAACCTGGGCAACAACTGGTTTATAATAAAAACAGATCCTCTGTTGAGATTAAATCTTTTGATGAAAATTATGAGCTTGCCTGGAAAAATAACCAACTTGTATTCCAGTTAATGCCCTTTGAGGATGTTATTGCAGAACTCGAAAAATGGTATGACGTTAAAATTGAATACAATCCTACTCTATTTAAATCAGAAACACTAACAGTTCGGTTTGAAAAGCATGAAACTCTTGAAACGATTCTTAAGGTAATTGCAAAAGCAAACGGATTTAAATATACTATTGAGGATAAAATTGTGAAAATTAGAAAATAAAATAAAAAATTTATGAATAAAAAAAACGGGCAAAGTCGTTGAAGCCGACGATGCCCGGAAAATTAAATAATTTTTATTAATTAATAACATGTAAATTTATGAAAAAAAGAAACGGTTTCCTAACAGGGGACGAACGTTCTCTGTTTCGAAGAATTGTAAGAAGTATGAAACTAACAACGTTTATTTTGTTGGCCTCAACGATGATGGTTTCTGCGAGTTTGTACTCTCAGGGTACCAAAGTGACCTTAAAATTTTCTGAAATTTCCTATCAGGATATGTTTAAGGAAATTGAGAACCAAACCGAGTTCCGGTTTGCCTTCTCCAGTTCAAAACTAGACCCGAATCAGAAAGTTGAGGTTGATGTAAAGAAAAAGACACTGGAAGAAATCCTTGATGAAAAGCTTCCGGAAGGAATTACCTACGAAATTATCGATCGGTATGTTGTAATTATAAATGCCAGTGAGAAAAAATCGGCAGCCAAAATTCTGCAACAAAACCCTATAACCGGAACAGTAACCGACGAAGCCGGCCAACCACTACCCGGGGTTACCGTTGTGGTAAAAGGCTCCACTCAAGGAACAGTTACCAACGCTGATGGAAATTATTCAATCGGCAATCTTCCATCCGATGCAATGCTGGTTTTTTCTTTTGTGGGAATGAGAACACAGGAAATAAAAGTGGGTGATCAAACTTCAATAAATATTGCTTTGCAAATTGATGCCTTTGGAATTGAAGAAGTTGTTGCAATTGGTTATGGATCAATTAGGAAGAGCGACTTAACAGGTTCAGTTGCTAGCGTTGACGTAGAACAAATGGCAACAAAAAATATAACTAACCTAAACGAAGGCTTGCAAGGCCTTGCTGCCGGGGTGCAGGTATTACGAACTTCCGGACGGCCTGGCGCATCTGCCAATGTAATAATCCGTGGAGTTGCCACAATAAATAATTCAACGGCACCACTATATGTGGTTGATGGAATTATGGTTGGGACCGACGCAAATTTTATTAACCCAAACGATATTGCTTCTATCGAAATATTAAAAGATGCTTCGGCAACTGCAATTTATGGTTCGCGAGGTGCAAATGGTGTAATAATGATTTCCACTAAAAGTGGCACAAAAGGCAAAGCCAGTTTGAATTTTAAAGCTGACTTTGGATTGCAAACACCAGGAAATAAAATAGAAGTAGCAGATATGGCTGGTTTTACAAAAGTTGCTAATCAGCTTGCGATTAACGATAACAAAGATCCGAACCCTGACTGGGTAAATCCTGCAAACTTGAACTATATTGACTGGCAAGATGAAATGTATGAAATGGGATTCAGTCACAATGAAGGTGTAACTTTTTCGGGAAGTAACGATAAAACGAACTATTATTTTTCTGCTGGCTATGGTAATATAAAAGGAATTGTTGAAACTTCGGATATTAAGAAAGGTGATTTAAGGCTCAATCTGAGCACAGAATTGACACCAAAATTAAAATTTGACAACCGGATTTCTTTGACCTATCAAACAGGGACATTTGCACAATTAGGTGGTAGGGCCGGCAGTAGCCGTAGTTTTACCAAACAGATTTTAAGTTATCGTCCTGTACTTGGAGCAGCAGGAGACCAAATTGACGATATTGATTTGGATATTTCAAACCCATTTTCATGGATAACAGATTTTGATGATTTAACAGAGGAAGTTAGAGCGAATATTTCTACATCGTTGGAATACGAAATTATTAAAGGACTTAAATACAAGTTGCGTGGCGGAGTTGATTACCGGGCAAAAGATCGCTCCAGATGGTATGATACCGGTATTCGAAAAGGTGAACTTGTAAATGCTGCCGCTAATTATTCGAACATGAAAAGATATTCTTATACAATAGATAATATTTTAAGTTATGTAAAAAGAATAAATAGGGATAATAGAATAAATGCAACAGCTGCAATAACCTACGATGGTTCAAATTTAAAAAATTCAATTTATGAAATTGAAAATTTCCCGGTTAAAGTTTTACGTTCTAAAGCTCCACAATTAGGATCAACATTAGCACAACCATATGCTTTGTTGTATCGTGAGGAAGCTATTTTTTCCGCGTTAGGTCGTGTGAATTATAATTTCAAAGACAAGTATATTTTAACAGCAAGTTTCAGAGCCGATCAATCTTCAAAATTTGCAACCGATAATCAGTGGGGATACTTCCCTTCGGCTGCAGTGGCGTGGAGAGCTAGTGAAGAGAGTTTTATTAAAGATTTAGACGTATTTCATAACCTAAAAGTTAGGTTAGGTTGGGGGTTAACAGGGAATCAGGCAATTCAGCCCTACCAAACTCTATCTACTTATTCAACAGCGTACTATGTTGATGCTGGAGGAAATACACTTATTGGAAGTGTACCTGCACGCATTGCAAATCCTGATTTAACATGGGAAACGACCGAACAGTATAATGGAGGTGTTGACATCTCGGTTTTTAGTGGTCGATTGAACCTAACTGTAGATGCATATTATAAAATAACAAGTGATTTATTGCAAGACATTCAACTTCCAACATCTGCTGGATTTAGTTCTATGACAATTAACCGGGGTGAAATTATAAACAAAGGAATTGAATTCTCACTCGACGGATTAATTGTTAATAAAAAAGATTTCAGCATAGATGCCGGTGCCCACATTTCTTTCAATAGAGGTAAAATTGGCAAATTAGGTATATCCCCATCATCTGTTTGGAGAGATGGTGTAGAGTATCAGGAATCATATTATATGGGTCGTTCTGTTTCAACCGGAACCTATTTTAAATCGCCTGCAAATATTTTTATGGAAGATCAACCCATTGGAATGTTTTGGGGATATGAAACAAACGGTATTTATGCCGACCAGACAGCAGCTGAAAATGGTTCAACAAACACGGGTAATGTAAATCAGGCTGGCGATATTATTTATGTTGATCAAAACCTGGATGGCAACATAGATGATAAAGATTTCACATTTATTGGCGATCCAAACCCGGAATTTATGTTTGGTTTTGATTTTTCTATTAATTACAAAGGATTTACCCTTAAAGCATTGTTTGATGGGGTTTATGGAAATGAAATTGCGAACGGTTATACAACGGAATTGGGAATTCCAGAAACCAGTTCCAAAAATATTCTGGCTAGTGCATACGAAAATGCCTGGCGCGAAGGAGAAGTTGTTAATGCCGAAACTGGACCAAGAATAGGTTATACTCTTGCCGGGATGCCATTTTCAGATTTCATTATTGAAGATGGGAGTTATTTAAGATTAAATAATGTTACGTTGGGTTACGATTTACCAATAAAAAGCAATGTGTTTAGCAACATTAATATTTATGTATCAGGTAGGAATCTTTTCTACCTTACAAATTATTCGGGATATGAACCTCAGGTTACAAGCTATATTTTTGATGGTGGTATTATTGGAGTCGATTGGGTAGGTACTCCAAATGTTAAAACAGTTTTAGCAGGAATTAACATAACATTTTAATTAAAGAAAGATGAATAAATCAATAAAATATATAGTGTCAGTTTTAGCAGTTGTTTTTATAACAACAGCCTGTGAACTAACTGAGGATCCAAAGTTTTTGGCGTCGGATAATCTATTTAATGATGTTGTAGGTGCAAATGCAGTTTTAAATGGAGTTTATGCAAGTTTAGCCGGGTTTAATTATTATGGTTCTGAATATCATAATGCACTAAACTGGACATCCGGATTATATAACTCACATAAAGCATCAGTATTACGAGATATTGCAGCTTTAAATCCAACATCAAGTGATAAAAATATTGGAAA
>JAKIST010000154.1 GCA_021648495.1 Draconibacterium sp. | reverse complement strand
GTTATTTTGTGCGATAACAAGGCAAAAAACGTAGCTATAGCCATAGTTACAGCGAGGCTTTTTAACGAAGTTAGCGTGCAAAAGAACGAGTTAAAACGGTCAGGTTATTTCATTACAATCCCTAAGGGACTGTTGCGTAATAACAGTTCCTAAATTCATAAGAAAATCAAATTCATTATTTTATTCAAAACAGTTTTCTATTACAAATTAACATTGAATTACAAATTCATGAAAAAAGAATTTAGTTGGGTTATATTTACCTTTTTCATTTTATCGGGGTTTACCGGGGAAAGTCAGAACATAACCATAAGCGGGCATATTACAGATGCCCAAACAGGCGAGGATTTAATCGGTGCAACCATTTACAATACCAATGCAAAAACGGGTACTACCACCAATAATTATGGTTTCTATTCCATTACTATTTCAACAAAAGATACGCTTGGAATGGTATTTTCGTATATTGGATACGCTCCTCAAACCAAAAAAATAGCGGCTTCCCAATCATTGGTGCTAAATATAGATTTAGCCGAAGCCAACAATTCTTTGGGCGAAGTGGTGGTAAATGCCAAACGAAACGACAACAATGTGAGCAAAGCTCAGGTAGGGGTAGTGGAAGTTCCGTTGAAACAAATTAATACATTGCCGGCCATTGGCGGCGAAAGCGATGTGTTAAAGGTTATTCAGTTGTTGCCCGGTGTCCAGTCGGGGAAAGAGGGAACAACTGGATTTCATGTAAGAGGTGGCAATATTGACCAAAACCTGGTTTTGCTTGACGAGGCAACAATTTATAACCCAAACCACCTCTTTGGTTTATTTAGCACTTTTAACACCAATGCTATTAATCACATAAAATTAATAAAAGGAGGATTTCCGGCAGAATATGGAGGCCGGTTGAGTTCTATCCTCGAAATTACAATGAAAGAGGGGAACAAAAACAATATCGAAGTAAATGGCGGGATTGGGTTGCTGGCATCCAACCTCTCTCTCGAAGGCCCTATTAACAAAGGGAAAGGTTCGTTTATTGTTTCGGGAAGAAGGAGCTACATCGACATTCTTCTAAAACCATTTATTCCCAAAAGCAAAAACAATACAAACTATTATCTGTACGACTACAATGCAAAAGTAAATTATTCTTTTTCAGATAACGATCGCGTTTACCTGAGCTATTTTGCCGGGTTAGACGATGCTAACTACACGGGGGCCAGCAGCCTGAATTACAGAATAAACTTTGGCAACAAAACGGCTACGCTGCGATGGAACCACCTGTTTAACAATAAGATTTTTACCAACACTTCCATCATTTATAATAATTATCACAATAGTTTATCTACCGCTCAGGGAAATTATCAGGCTCAAATGTATTCGGGCATTAAAGATTTGAACTTTAAAACCGACTGGGAGATTTTGCCCAATCCGAACCATATAATTAAAGTGGGAGCAAATTTTTCGAAAAATACTTTTTTGCCGGCTACAACAACAAATAAAGTCGTTCAATCGAAAACCATAAGTTCTTTAAAACCCAATACAATAAATCCTACATACAGCAGCCAACTGGCATTTTATTTGAGTGACGAAATTAAAATGGGTGATAAATTAGGCATTAACCTCGGATTGCGAGCCCCTATTTTTTTGAGTTCAACTGCTAATTACAGTGCCATCGAACCCCGGGTTACGTTAAAATATTCAACAGGAAAATCATCGTCGGTTAAATTAGCCTACACCGAGATGAACCAATTTCTACACCTCGTTCCCAGCAGTTCGGCCTCTTTGCCAACCGATATCTGGATTAGCAGCAGCGACATTGTTAAACCTGAGGTGAGTCGGCAATATTCGTTGGGCTGGTTCAAAAACTTTAATAACAATGCCATAGAAACCAGCGTTGAAGTTTATTACAAAACAATGAGCAACCAGGTTTTATTTAAAGAAGGGACACAACCGTTGCTAACGAACGTAATAGACAAGCAATTAACTTTTGGGAAGGGTGAAAGCTATGGAATCGAATTTTTTGCCAAGAAAAATTTTGGTAGGTTAACAGGTTGGGCTTCCTACACTTTGTCGTGGGCAAACCAAACGTTTAGCGCATTGAACTACGGTAAAACATTCCCTTACACTTACGACAAACGACACAATATTTCGTTGGTTGCTACCTACGAACTAAACAATAAATGGACTTTTGCCGCCGACTGGGTTTTTACAAGTGGTGGAGCATACACTTTGCCTCTCGGAAAAATACCTGTAATGGAAGCAGGATCGCTTTACGATGGTTATTACTACGATTTCGAAAGCCGAAATAATTATCGATACCGGCCTTATCACCGTCTGGATGTGAATTTTATTCATAAAAACAATGTGAAAAGGTGGTTTGGAAAAAAAGTGGAATCGGAATGGGTTGTTGGGGTTTACAATTTATACAGCCGCATGAATCCCTATTTTGTTTACTTGACCGTAGATCCGGTGACTCAGATTCCTTCTGCTAAAGAAGTGAGCCTTTTACCCATTTTACCCACTTTAAGTTGGAATTTTAAATTTTAATCCTAAAGAAATTAATGATGAAAAGAATAGTTTTTTTCAATATTATTGCATTGGTGGTTATCCTGTTATTTTCTTGCGAAAAAGAGATTACTATCGTACAACAGCCGTATCAGGAAAAACCTTCAATACAATGTTTAATTACACCCGGGCAGTATCCTAAATTATACCTTAATAAAACATTACCGTTCCTTACACCACCAGCTTCTGCCAGCGAAATATTTATTGATAATGCTACCGCTACAATCTCTGGCGGAGGAGATGAGATTCTTTTGGTATCTAACTCGGCATTGGATAATTTTTATGGTACTGTTTCCTATTTTTATTCCGGCTCCACAAAAATTAAGGGAAACACTAAATACACTTTAAAAATAAGTTATAACGGGAAAGCGTATTCTGCAAATACCACAACCAATCAGCGAAAAGTACAATTAGACAGCGTAACTTATATAGCACAGTTTAAGGATATTTATGGCGAACATGAAGGTGTTGTTTTTCATTTTAAAGACAAGCCGGGAGAATTGGACAATTATCGCTACGAAATGCAAAGAAATGTTGACAGCACTACTTACGCCATCAACGATTTTAAATCGCCGGTATTAATGGGCAGCCAAAAGGCTTTGGTTGTAGAAATTGGAAGGACCATGTACAGCGATGTAAATTTTGACGGTGGAAATTATTCGTTTGTTATGGAGCCGGCTTTCAAACATATAGGGGGAGATTCGGCCTATGTTTTTTTACAAAATTGCGACCACAATATTTTTGAATTTTACGATGAACTTGACAAACAAAAACTGACACAAAAAAATCCGTTTGTAGAACCGGTATTTTTGCGTACCAACCAGTTTAAAGATGCGATTGGAGTTTTTGGGAGTTATGCTTTGTCCGATTCGGTGTTGTTTATATATCCTGAATAAATGTAAATTGCAGCCCTTATTTTTGAAAATATTTTGAACGGAATGAAATATGAAAACAAGATTATTATGTGTTTTTCTTTGTACCATTGTCACTTTTTCGGGAAGTGCCCAAAAAGATAGTATTTCATTCGTAAATCAGAAAAAGAAATTATTTATTAAAAAGCAGATATTACCCCTTAGCCTAATTGCTGCGGGTTCTCTGCTTAATATTGGCCAGGTTAAAAACAAAATCCAGGATAAAATACCCAATACGAGTATTCATTTCGACGATTATTTTCAATATGTTCCAATTGGCGAGATGTATTTATTTGATGCCTTTGGTTTTGAACATCAAAATACGGTTTTCAACCAAACCAAGTATTTGATAATTTCGCAATTGGTTTCAGGTTCGTTGGTCCATTTGCTAAAAAACACTTTAAATGTAAAACGCCCATACGGCGGAAACCACTCTTTCCCATCGGGGCACACGGCAACTGCATTTGTAAACGCCACAGTTTTATTTCACGAATTTAAAGATACAGAACCATTACTGGCGTATAGCGGATTTATTTTTGCAACGGCAACCGGAATGCTGCGCTTAACAAACAATGCACACTGGCTCCCCGATGTGTTAACAAGCGCCGGAATTGGAATCCTTACTACCAATTTAGTTTACTATTTCAAACCTTTTCAGGGTTTTCAACCATTCAACAAAAAGAAAGATATTACGCTTACACCAGCTATTACCGGAAATTCCTTAGGCCTTTTATGCCGGTTTTAACTCTATTTAAAAAATGAGTAAACTTCAATTTTTTAGTGCATATTCTTGTGTATCATGCCACTGCAAATATTTGTGCTGCAAATAAAAACCGATTCCTTTTAAGCGCATTTTACACTGTTTATTCATGGAAATTTTCAACGCGGAAATGTAATTGCGACCAAAATTTTTATTCTCCTTAAGGTTTAATACTTCGAGGCTTGCCTCTGTTTTATACAAATATTTTTCTTTAATGTTTCGTTGGCTTTCCCCAAAGATTTTTATTGAACGGAATATTGGCAATACAATTATTTGGATTGACCGCTTACTTCAAAATCTCTTTAGATTCCAATTGTAATTTTACGACCGGAACTAAAATTATTTAAATGAATATCCAATTATTTCATTGTTTTCACCAATCCCCAAATTTTAATAAATCTTAAAAACACCATTTAAAACAAGTGTATAAAATTTCTATACAATGAAGGTACTTATAAAACTGGCAGTGTGGCTTTTATTCCTTTCCCCGGTTAATGTATTTGGACAGCAACACGACCCAAATTTTTACATTGAAAAAGCCCGGGTAAACAGTCCTTTTATTCATAAAAATCAAAATGAAAAAAGAATAATAAAATTGGATCTGGAGCAACTGAAAAGTATTTATTCGAAACCTGAAGTTACCGTTGATGCAGGCGTTTTGTTTGCTCCCATTATTTCGCACGATAATAATCGGAACCAGTTAGAGCTGGTTGCAAACAACGGGGTAAATTACACGGGTTACGATATGGCACTAACCGACGGAGGCCAGTACCAGGCCTTCCTTTCGGTAAAACAGGGACTGTTTAACAGCCCTAAACTTCAAACTTATTCTGAAAAAGCAGGCGTTCAGGATCGCATCAGCGACAACAATATTGAACTAACGGAACACGAACTGGAAAATGTGGTGAACCACCAATATATTCTTTGCCTGAAATCGGAAAAACAGGCCGAAAACAGCCTGGCTTTAATAAAAGAAGTGGACGATGAATTAAAGGTATTGCAAAAACTGGTAGAAAGCGCCATTTACAACAATGCCGATTTAATGCTTTTACAGATTACCCGCCAGAACTACTTTCAGGAACATGAATTGTACTTGGCAGAATATAAAAATAACCTTTACAACCTGAACCTGTTATGTGGAATTGATGACAACAGCGATATTAAAATCAAAGATATTGAGTTTAAGCAAAAACCCATTATTGGTGCAAAATCACTTTTCCTTACCTCTTTTTTCCTCGACAGCCTTTCCATTGCTTCCAACCAAAAAATACGGGAACTAAAATACAAACCGCAGGTAAACCTGTTTGCAAATACCGGAATGAATGCTGTTTACCTGCCTTCGATCAACCGGCTTGGTTTTAGCACCGGTGTTACTTTTAGCTTGACAATTTTTGACGGGAATCAGCGCAATATCGAACGCGAGAAAACTGAAATAAATTTGCAAACACTCGAGTTTGAGAAAGAAAAAAGCATAACTCAAAATACGATTCAAAAAAATTATACGTTGAGCCAGATTAATTCATTGAATAAAAGAATTTTGCTGGCCAACAATCAGTTAGAACAATACAACGAATTGCTGAAAATTTACAAGGTTAAGTTAGGGCAAGCAGAAATTTCAGTTATGGATTTTAAGTACCTTATTAAAGAGATTTCAGTAAAAAAACAGGAAAGTTCGCTGCTCGAAATGGAAAAACAAATTGTAATAAATGCCTATAATTACTGGGATTATTAATTGAATGAAGATGAAAAAATTATCAATATTACTCCTGTTTGCAGTCAGCTTTTCACTGCTAATTTCGTGTGGGAGCCGGCAACCGGGAGATATTCAGGAAATTGTTGTGCCCAAAGCCACTGTAAAAATTACTACGCTGGCAAAAGGGAATATCGAAGATCGGCTGACGCTGAACGGGAAAACAGTTTTTTTGAAAAAGAATCAGGTGGTTGCACCCATTTCAGGATACATTACGGCAATAAATGTGAAATTTGGCGACACGGTACACAAGGGTGATGTTCTGTTTGAGGTTCAAACAAGGGAGAAAAAAGCCCTGCAGCAATTGGGCTTAGCAAGTGGCAAAAAAGATTTCGATTTTGGAAAAATAACGGTTCAGGCAACAACTTCAGGAATGGTAAACCAACCCATTACGCTTGGAGTTGGTGCTTATGTGGTGGAAGGCACACCGCTTTGCAACCTTGCCGATAACTACGATTTGCTGGTGCTGGTAAATGTGCCTTATGAGTTTCATCGGCTGGTGAATACCGGAACCCGGTGCCAATTATTTTTGCCCGATAACTCGCAGATTGAAGGTTCAGTTTTTCGGGTACAACCATTTATTAACGAAACTTCGCAAACGCAGGAAGTACTTATTAAACCGAAAAATAACCGGCAGTTGCCTGAAAACATGAACCTGACCGCATCGTTTCTTAAATCGGGCAGCAACGAAACAATGTTATTATTAAAGAAAGCCATATTAACCAATGAAACACAAAGCAAATTCTGGGTGATGAAAATCGTTCAGGACAGTGTGGCTATTAATGTCGCGGTTGAAACCGGTATTAAAAACGACAGTTTGGTTGAAATAGTTTCGCCAGATTTGACCGTTGACGACAAGATAATTTTAGAGGGCGGCTACGGTCTGCCGGACAGCAGTTTAGTAAATATCGTAAAATAATTATGAAGAATATTTTTGTCCGGTTTAGAAGCCCTATTTCGGTAATTCTTTTGCTTATTCTTGTAGGTGGCGTGTTTTCGTATAAAAATATGAAAACATCGCTTTTCCCGGATATCACCTTCCCAAAAATAAAAATTATTGCCGACAACGGAAATCAGCCCGTTGATAAAATGATGGTCACGGTAACCAAGCCGCTCGAAAATGCCATTAAACGGGTGCAGGATTTACAATTAATCCGAAGTACCACAAGTTTGGGAAGCTGTGAAATATCGGCATTTATGGAGTGGGGTTCCAATATCGACCTCGACAAACAGCGGGTGGAATCACAGATTTCTCAAATCAAAAACAACTTGCCACCCAATGTGCAGATTACAATAGAAAAGATGAACCCTTCCATTTTACCTGTTATGGGTTATTCGTTGCAGTCCACAGTAAAAAATCAGGTAGAATTGAAAATGATTGCCGAGTATGTGGTAAAACCTTACATTTCGAGGATTGAGGGGATTGCTGCGGTTGAAGTTATCGGGGGCCGCGAAAAAGAGTACCGTATTACATTGGACCAGGAAAAAATGAGCCTGCTCAGGTTAAGCGCACAAGACATTGAAAATGCATTAAAACAAACCGATTTCATTCAATCAAACGGATATACCATTGATTATAACCGACTTTACCTGACAGTTACCGATGCCACAATAAAAAACAAGGAACAACTCGAAAACCTGGTACTGTTAAACGATGCAACCCGAAAAATTAAAATCTCGGATATTGCCACTGTTGAAATTACCGCCCGTACAGAATATGTAAAAATAAAGGCAGACGGCAAAGATATTCCCCTCGTGGCCGTATTGAAACAACCCAACAGTAATTTAATTGATGTTGCGAAACAAGTCTCCGAAAAAGTTGCGGAGCTAAATAAATTGCTTCCAAAAGGGGTGGTTTTAAAACCTTATTATAACCAGTCGGAATTTGTGAGCGACAGCATCAAAAGTATTATCGATGTGTTGTGGATTGGTTTGTTGCTGGCAATTGTAGTGTCAACCATATTTTTGCGGTCGATGAAAGCAAGTGCTGTTATTTTGGTAACCATTCCATTAACGCTGGCACTGACATTCATTATTTTGGGTTTTATTGGTTACGATTTTAATATTATGACCATTGGCGCAATTGCCGCCGCCATTGGTCTAATTATCGACGATGCAATAATTGTGGTTGAACAAATTCACCGCACCCACGAAGAATACCCCGATCGGAAACCAAAAGAACTGGTTGGGAAAGCCATTCAGTTTTTATTCCCTTCAATGATAAGTTCTTCGTTAAGTACAATTGTTATCCTCATCCCTTTTGAGCTGATGACAGGTGTTGCAGGCGCTTATTTTAAGGTTTTGACACAAACCATGATCATTACTCTGGCTTGTTCGTTTATTATCACCTGGCTGGGGCTGCCTGTTATTTACCTGCTTCTTTCGAAAGACCGCGAATTGAGCAAAAAACACAAGGTTGTTGACATTAAAAAGCGGCATTGGATTGAGTTTTTTATTCGAAGGCCGTACCTGAGCATTCTGATTGTTTTGGCACTGATTGTCTCGATTGTTGTTGTGGTTCCAAAATTAGAAACAGGGTTTCTCCCCGAAATGGACGAAGGTTCCATTGTTTTGGATTACAAAAGTCCTCCCGGAACATCGCTCGAAGAAACGGACCGTTTACTTGTTCAGTTAGATCAGATACTGGAACTAATTCCGGAGGTAAAAACCTATTCCCGGCGAACAGGCACGCAAATGGGATTTTTTATTACTGAACCAAACAGTGGCGATTACCTCATTGAATTGTATAAAAAACGCAACAGGACCACGGCAGAAGTTTCAGATGATATCAGAAAAAGGATTGAGCGTGGAATTCCAGCTTTACAAACCGATTTTATGCAGGTTGTTACCGATATGCTTGGCGATTTGATGGACAGTGGCCACCCAATTGAAGTTAAAATATTTGGAACCGACCATGAAAAATTGAAAGAATTGTCGGTACAAATTGGCGACAGTTTACAAACCATTGATGGAGTAGCCGATGTATTTAATGGCATTGTTGTGGCCGGACCCATGTTGAAAATTTTACCCAAAGAAGATAAACTAAAACAATTTGGGTTGACCTCGTCCGATTTGCACGCACAAATCCAAACATACCTCGAAGGTACCGTTGTTGGGACCATCCCTGAAAAAGAACAACTTACAAATATCAGGATGATTTTTCCACTCAATAATCAAACCCCATTAAATAAACTGAAACAAGTAAAAATATGTACTGCTGCGGGTGATTATTTCCCGTTAAGCAATTTTGCCAATTTTTCGGTACAAAGTGGCGTTTCCGAAATTAAGAGGGAAAACCTGCAAACCATGGGCATGATTACAGCCCGGATGAATAACCGCGATTTGGGAAGCGTGATGAAGGATATTCAGCAAAAATTGCAATCCATTCGTTTGCCGCCAACCTACCAAATTGTTTACGGAGGCTCGTATGCGCAACAACAAAAATCGTTTGAGGAATTATTAAAAATATTGATACTGGGTGCTTTGCTGGTATTTACTGTTGTGCTTTTTATGTACAAAAGCCTTAAACTTTCGCTCACCGTTTTATTCATTAGCCTTCTCGGCATTTCAGGAAGTGTGCTGGCGTTGTACTTTACCAAAACTCCGCTGAACGTTGGCAGTTACACCGGGCTGATTATGATAATCGGGATTATTGGCGAGAATTCAATTTTTACCATTCAACAATTTTTGTTCGAATTAAAAACTACAAGTGTAAGTAATGCACTGGGGTTTGCAATTTCTGCCCGGTTAAGGCCAAAATTAATGACCGCCACAGGAGCAATTGCTGCACTTTCTCCGCTTGCTGCCGGAATAGGAACCGGTGCCAAAATGCACCAACCGCTTGCAATTGCAGTTATTGGCGGGTTAATTGTTGCGTTGCCTTTATTATTGATTGTATTGCCGGGTTTTTTAAAACTGCTGTATCCCGAAAAAAATGAAGCGCAGAAAATAGTGAAAAAATAAAATCCTCAATCAACAATTTTTGGAATGAAAAAAAACGTACTATTTCTTCTAATAATAATCACCTTTCTCCAGCCGCTGCAATTATTTGCGCAGCAATCAAAAATCGACTCTTTTTTTACGCATAC
>JAKIST010000153.1 GCA_021648495.1 Draconibacterium sp. | reverse complement strand
TAATTACGCGAAAAAGTATAAACTTTACCAATGTAAAAATTGAACCACAAAGGGAAAAGACAAAAACCTTTCCATGGGATCTTCAAAACTTTGCATTTACTTATTCCTATAACGAAATTTCAAAAAGAGACATTAATACAGAATTCAATATAGATAAAACACACCGAGGACTATTTTCTTACAATTACAGCAACCGTCCGAAGTTAATCCAACCATTCAACAAGGTAAAATTCCTAAAGAAAGGGCCATTGAAACTTTTGGGCGATTTCAATTTTTATCCGCTTCCTGCTCAAATTTCATATCGTACTGATTTGTTCCGTAGGAACCATGAAACGCAAACTCGGAACATTACCAATCCTAATTTTATTCTTCCCCCCTCTTATGAAAAAGATTTCCTTTGGAACCGTTTTCTCGATGTTCGATACGATATAACCCGTTCCTTAAAGTTCGACTTTTCATCGAGAAGTACCTCCCGGATTGATGAGCCGCAAGGAAGGATTAACCGGAAGGACGATGATTACCAATGGAAAAAAGATTCAATACTAAACAATTTATACAATCTCGGAAGGCCCACATTATACAATCATTCTTTCAATGTTTCGTAAACAATACCTATTAACCGAATAAAAATGTTGAATTTTATTTCATCATCAGTTCGTTACCAGGGTACGTACGACTGGATGGCAGGACCGCTGACAGCAGATACAATCAGGCTTGGAAACCGGGTGCAAAACTCGCGTAACTTACAACTTACAGGAAGTATGACCCTTTCAAGTTTGTATAATAAAGTTCCTTATTTCAAAAAAATTAATCAGAAATTCAGGAGAACAGGAAGAAGCCGGGGAAGTTTAAACCGCAGGTCTGGTGGTGGCAGAAACCAAACCAACCAACCGCTCGCACCAAAGAAGCAGGAGCAGACTTATACAAACAATATTAAACTTGTGGCAAACGAAACGCAGAAAATAACACATAAACTAAATACAAAAAAGGTAAAAGTTATCGTAACCGGGGCTGAAGGGAAAATCATTCCCGGTAAAATAAATATTCTCGATGCCAACACAATCGAATTCACCCCTTTAGTTAGTGCTTCGCAGGCAATGCTTTCCGTTAGTGGAAAACCCGGAAGCCAAAGTATTATGAAAGAGATACTGGATATTACAACCCGTGTTTTATTGGGAGTGCAAATGGTTTCGGTAAATTACAGCAAAAATGGTGGTACTGTTTTACCTGGGTACTTGCCTGAACCTACACTTTTTGGAGCAGGTAATTATACGCCCGAAATAGGTGATTTTAACAGCAATGCAGGTACAAGTTTTGCTCCCGGGCTACCTTTCCTTTTTGGATGGCAGGATCAGAATTTTGCGAAAGACGCAGCTTCCAAAGGTTGGCTCACAACCGATTCAACATTAAATATGCCTTTCCAGATAAGCAAAAACGAACGAATAAATATCCGGGCAACAGTTGAACCGCTTCCCGATTTAAGAATAGACATTACTGCCAATCGGTCAATGTCAAAAAACATTACCGAATTTTATAATTACGACAGCCATTCAGGATCTTTTAATGCCAATAGTTTTTCTGAATCAGGCAATTTTAGTATGTCAACACTAACCTGGGGAACAGCTTTTTTCGCCATTGGAAAAGGTGATGCGAACCAGTCGGATTCTTTTGAAAAGCTTAAAGAAAACCGGATAATTATTGCGAGGCGCCTTGCCGGGCAACGATCTCCCGACAATGGTTATGGTTACAATCCCAGCGACGATCATCCAAATTTTCCGGGATATCCTGACGGGTACGGACCAAATTCGGTGGAAGTGCTTGTACCCGCATTTTTGGCTGCTTACCAAAATAAAGATCCAAAAAAAATACAGTTGGGTTTATTTCCATCCATAAAATTTATTCGTCCAAATTGGAGAATTCAATACGAGGGGATGGTGTCAAAAATTCCGGGGCTGAATAAAATTATGCGTTCACTTAATTTCACACATGCATACCGCTCCAGTTACAATGTTGGAGCATTTAATACCAACCTGAATTATTTCGAAGATGGCGATGGTTTTAGTTATGTCCGCGATTTCTCGGAGAACTTTGTAGCACCCTACGATTTTAATTCGGTAAGTATCACCGAAACTTTTAGCCCGCTGATAAATATTGATATAATGTGGATAAACGATTTTACTTCGCGTGCAGAAATGAAACGTTCGCGAAACCTTAACCTTTCTTTTGCAAACAACCAGCTCACCGAGGTTATGAGCAACGAATATACCGTCGGATTAGGATATCGGTTCACACAAATGGATTTGATAATTAAAACAAAAAATTCGCAACAAGCCTATTCAAACGACCTTAATTTACGTGCCGATTTCTCTTTGCGTAAAAACAAAACAGTACTGCGAAAGTTGGATGACAATGACAATCAGATTACTGCCGGACAAAGTGCATTTAGTATTAAAACTACCGCCGACTACATGTTGAGCGACCGTTTTCAATTGCGCCTGTTTTTCGATAAAATAATTAATACACCATTTACATCTCTTTCATTCCCAACATCAAATACTAATTTAGGGGTAAGTTTTAGGTTTACTTTGGCACAATAAAAAACACCTTACTACTCAGCAGGTTTAAAGTATTGGTTATCAATAGCCCATCCTTTTCCCATAGGTCCGTAAGACTCCCATGGAGGATGACCATGGAAAGATTGGGGGTAAATGTTGTGAGAATCTGTAGTTTTGGTGATATTTTTGTTTTTCTTGAACAAAAATCATGACAAAACGGGCTGACAACCAACGATTTAGATTTTATTTATATTACTGAATAGTAGTAACAAAAATACGATTTAACAGAACTTTTATAACACAAAGTTGTTTTTAAGTAAAATATTTTATTCTTTTGAACTGAATTTAAATAACAAAATGCAAAAATTAAATACAATATGGCTTCCGTGGTGGGGTCTTCTTACGTAAGTTGGGAGTTAATGGCCATATTGGTATTTTAAAAATATATCAAAATGAACCTGCTCCTTTTAGGGCAGGTTTTTTATTTTAGTAAAATGATAAAATTAAACACAAATAATTGGTGGTGGCGTAATACTTTTTCACAAAAATCGTGAGAAGAGAATTCGCTATTGCAATATTTAAAGCGGCTCATCGATACACGGTGAGCCGCTTTTTTTAGAAGAAAAAAGAAATAGAAATTATTAAAAGAATACAATATGAAAACACTTAATTTTAAACCAGTAGTACGAAAAATACTCGCCGACACGGTTACGCCGGTAAGTATTTATTTACGATTGCGTACACTTTATCCGAAATCGATTCTTTTGGAAAGCTCGGATTATCACGGCAACGAAAATGCTTATTCATTTATCTGCTTCAATCCGGTTGCATCATTTGTTGTAAATAATGGAGAAGTAGTAATAAAGTTGCCCAGAGTGAAAACAGAAAAATTCAACCTTTCAAATAAGCGTTTGCTTGACAATGAATTAGATACCTTTTTTAAAACATTCAATGTTGACCCTGAAGAAATTGAGTTGCCTGCAAACGGGCTGTTTGGGTATGTAAATTTCGATGCCATCCAGCATTTTGAAAATATCAAATTTTCGGCTGACAAAAAAGAAGAGTACCAAATACCAGAAGTGAATTACAGCTTTTACAAGTACGTTGTTGCAATCGACCATCATAAAAACATCATTCATATTGTTGAGAACCTGTTGGAAGGCGAAACATCGCAAATGGATTACATCCACCATTTATTGGTAAACCTTAATTTTTCGACTGCAAAATTTGAACCCACCGGCGAGGAAACTTCAAACATTACCGACGAGGAATACAAACAAATGGTAAGCAAAGGAAAAGAACACTGTTACCGTGGCGATGTTTTCCAAATTGTTTTAAGCCGCCAGTTTAAACAAAACTTTCAGGGCGATGATTTTAACGTTTACCGGTCCCTGCGTTCTATTAATCCGTCGCCGTATTTGTTTTATTTCGATTTTGGCGACTATCGGATTTTTGGCTCCAGCCCCGAAGCACAAATTCGTATCAATAATAATAAAGCTTTTATTCACCCCATTGCCGGAACATTTAAACGTACCGGAAACGATGAGCAAGACCGTGCCCTGGCAGAAAAGCTAAGCAAAGATCCAAAAGAAAATGCCGAACATGTTATGTTGGTTGATTTGGCTCGAAACGACCTGAGCCGGAATGCGGATAAAGTAAAAGTTGAAACCTACCGCGAAGTACAGTTTTATTCGCATGTAATCCATCTGGTTTCGCAGGTTTCAGGAGAAATTACCGACAACACCAACCTCATAAAAGTTTTAGGCGAAACATTCCCAGCCGGAACTTTATCGGGGGCGCCCAAGTACAAAGCCATGGAATTAATCGATAAATACGAAAATCAGAACCGCGGATATTACGGGGGTTGTATAGGTTATTTGGGTTTCGACAGAACATTAAACCACGCCATTATGATACGCTCGTTTTTAAGCAAAAACAACAAATTATTCTATCAGGCAGGTGCGGGAATTGTTGCCGGTTCGCAAGAAGAGAGTGAATTACAAGAAGTAAACAATAAATTAGCAGCACTAAAAAAAGCCATCGAAATGGCGAAAGAAATTAATTAGTAATTAGTATTGAGTAATTGGTAGTTAGTAAAAAATGATAACACTTTTATTCCTCGATCGCTAAAAGCCCAACGGGGCGAAAGCTAACAGCACAGGGCAACGCCCTGTGTAATAAATAGAAAAGAAAATTGGCTCACGTACAAATATTGAAAAAAGCACCATTGTTGCATGAGCCAAATACAAATTAAACGATAAATGGCAAAATGGATAATTTAATAAATAGTAAAAGTAAATGAGTAAAAAAAAAATGAAATTTATTGTCATTTCGGCTGAAAAGAGAAATCTCATCATTGAAAACAGATTTCTCTCATTCGTACCTCGGAATTTAAAATGACAAATTCAAAAAAGATCATTCAAAAAATTCAAAATTACAAAACAATGAAAATATTAGTTATAGATAACTACGATTCGTTTACATACAACCTGGTTCACGCTATAAAAAAAATATCTGGCCTGCCGGTCGATGTATCCCGAAACGATAAGATTTCTCTTGAAGAGATAGAAAAATACGACAAAATTGTACTTTCGCCCGGCCCTGGAATTCCTGAGGAAGCCGGGTTGTTATTAGAAATTATCAAAAAGTTTGCTCCAACAAAAAGTTTACTTGGAGTTTGTCTCGGGCACCAGGCAATTGGGGAAGCTTTTGGAGGCAAATTGCACAATATGAAAAGAGTGTTGCATGGAATTGCAACTCCCGTTGAACTTACGCGAAACAGCTCTGTTTTATTTGCGGGATTGCCAACGAGTTTCGAGGTGGGCCGCTATCATTCGTGGATTGTAAAAAATGAAGGTTTACCCACTTGTTTCGAAGTAACGAGTTACGACAAGGAAGGAATGATTATGTCGATGCAACACAAAGAATACGATGTGCAAAGTGTCCAGTTTCACCCGGAATCGGTGTTAACTCCGCTGGGAGAAAAGATGATTGAGAATTGGCTTCAATACTGAAAACTGGGACTGAAAGGGCAAAAGATAATAGCATAGGGCAACGCCCTATGTCGATGGGCATTTTGCCCAAAGGTGTGTCCACGGTCATCGAGAAAAGCATTATCGTTTCACGCACCGCATGACAATTCAATTATTAGAAAAATAACAAGATGAAAAAAACATTACAATATTTATTCGAAGGAAACACCCTCACCCGGGAGGAGGCAAAACAAATCCTTCTAAAAGTTGGAAAAGGAATACACAGTGAAGCAGAATTTGCATCATTTCTCACCGTATTTAAAATGCGCCCGCTGGCTTCCGAAGAACTTGCCGGGTTCCGCGATGCAATGGCAGAATTAAGCATTATCGTTGACCTTTCGGAATACAATGCAATTGATGTGGTTGGCACGGGTGGCGACGGGAAAAATACCTTTAATATTTCGACACTTTCAGCAATTATAATTGCCGGGGCAGATGTAAATGTTACCAAACATGGTAATTACGCTGCAAGTTCTACGAGCGGTTCATCGAATGTGTTGGAGTATTTGGGCTACAAATTCAGCAACGACATTAATAAGTTGAAATCGGATTTAGATAAAGGGAACTTTTGTTTTTTACATGCTCCGCTTTTTCACCCTGCAATGAAATATATTGCCCCGGTACGGCGCGCATTAAAATTCCCAACATTTTTTAATATTTTGGGACCAATGATAAATCCGTCTTCTCCAAAATACCAGTTGCTCGGAGTTAACAATGAATTGAATTTTAATCATTACAAAAATGTATATAAAACTTTGGATGTTAATTTTATGATTGTACTTAGTATGGACGGTTACGACGAAGTTTCGTTAACCGCCGATACTCATTTTGCTTCGGATAATAGAGAAGCAAACCTTTCGCCCGGGGATTTTGGATTTGAAAAAATTCAACCTGAAAAACTATTTGGGGGAGACTCGGTAGAAGATGCAGCTAAAATTTTTATTTCTGTTTTGGAAGGCAACGGGACAACGGAACAAAACAATGTAGTAATGGCAAATGCAGCACTTGGATTAAGCATTTTTCAACCCGAAAAAGATTTGCTGGAATGTGTTGCAATAGCAAAAGAATCGTTGGAAAGCAAAAGTGCTTTGAAGAAATTTAAAGCAATAATTGAATAAAAAAAGGATTGTCATTGGTAGGGTCCACCCAATTTTTATTGGGCATAATGAGTAAATGACAGTAAGTTCAATAAGATTGTCATTTCTACGAGGAACGAGGAGAAATCCCAAGCAAAACGGAACAGATCTCTCCTTCGTCTGCCAAAGGCATCGCAATGCGGGAGATGACAGCAAAACGGATCTGTCATTGGTAGTCACCAACCATTTTTTATAATGGTCATAATGAGAAAATGACAGCACCGGGAGTCGGACTTTTTAAGTCCGACATATTTTCTTCGACTTGGGAAAGTCGAAGTCCTGCGGAAATCTGTCATTAAAAGGAGGCACAACTGAGAAATCTCATGTTTGGAAAGGGATAGATTTCTCGTTCCCGATAAATCGGGACAGGCTGTTCGTCGCCTGCCAAAGTCCCCATAGGGATGTCTATGGCACATCGTTTCGCGGGAAATGACAAGCAAAAATAAGTTTTGGTTAGATAAAAAACATAAGACATGAATATTCTAAATAAAATAATAGCAACTAAAAAAATTGAAGTTGCCAATCAGAAAAAAGTAGTCAGTATTTCGCAGTTAGAAAAATATTCGTTGTTCGATAGAGAATGTAACTCCTTAAAATCGAATTTGCTTCAAGAAAAATCTTCTGGAATTATTGCTGAATTCAAACAAAAATCACCTTCAAAAGGGGAGATTAATTTTCGGGTAAAAGTTGAGGAAGTTACCAAGGGATATGTTGATGCGGGAGTTGCCGGATTATCGGTCTTAACCGATTTTGAATATTTCGGGGGGAACTTGGCAAACCTTATCAGAGCACGCGAAACTAACCCCAACATTCCCATTCTTCGCAAAGATTTTATGATAGACACGTACCAAATTATTGAAGCAAAAGCATTTGGTGCCGATGTTATTTTACTGATTGCTGCATGTATAGAAAAAGAGCAGGCAAAAGTTCTGGCTGAAAAAGCAAAAAGTTTGGGGATGGATGTTTTAATGGAAATCCACAACGAAGAAGAGTTGGAACTTGTAAACAATTTTGTTGACATTGTGGGTGTAAACAACCGAAATTTAAAAACATTTGAAGTTAATGTTGAAACTTCAGTAAATTTGGCAAAAAAAATTCCCGGCCAATTTGTAAAGATTTCGGAAAGTGGTTTGGCTAATGCCGAAACCATTCATTATTTAAGGGAAAATGGATTTAAAGGATTTTTGATTGGCGAAATATTTATGAAAACGGATAATCCCGGCGAAGCCTGTAAACAATTGGTTTTAAAATTAAAAATGAAACGACCATGAGAAAAAATCACACATTGAAGCATGATAATAATTCATTGGAGTTATATCTGTTGCCTTAAAAAATAAACAATTATAAACAGATAAAATAATTATTGCTGTAATTTTGAGAGTTTATCTAATTTTATTAGACATAGGAATTGTAAACAAATAACCACTCGTTTTCTACTTGTTCTTTTGCTTTTTATCTTCTTTGAAAAATTCTTTTAATAGAACCACTATTTACAGATTTTTCAACTCGTTAAAAAACAAAATATCTACGCATAAAACAAGCGTTTATTAATTTACAACTCCATAGAGTAAATGACAGGTAGATGCTGATCCGTCAATTGACGGACGGCATGACTACTACTAATATTTTTGTGTAGAACGTCATTCCGAACTCGTTTCGGAATCTTTAAACTGAATTATATAACAGGTTATCTGAATGTTACAAAAATCTGTCATTAGTAGTGGGCACCCAATTTTTATTGGGCATAATGAGTAAATGACAGCAAGATGCTGAAATGAATTCTTCCATAGGAATCGCTTCGCGGAGCATGACGTATTAACGGGTATTGTTTATTAGGACGTCGCCCTCCCCAAAGGTCCATAGCCGCATAGCGATTCCTATGGAAGACTCCTTTGGTGGATGCCTATGGCAGAACTTCAGGGCCTTTGAAATAAAATCTGTCAATGGTAGGAGGTACGATTGAGAAACACTTGACTTATTGTACCAGATTTCTCTCCGGCAGCCAACGGATCGAAATGACATTTAAGAGTTGATTTGGCAGTAATATTAAAGGTAGAAACAATGACACGACAATTAAGGATAAAAGTGTGCGGAATGAAATTAACACAAAACCGTGAAGCGGTTGAAAAATTGGGAATCGATTTTTTGGGATATATTTTTTATGCCGATTCAAAAAGGTACATCGGGGAAAATCCAGAAGCCGGGTTATTTGCAGCCCAAAAACCCAAGGTTGGCGTTTTTGTAAACGAAAATGCTTTTGAAATTTTGGGGCTGGCAAAAAATTTAGGTTTTGAATACGTTCAATTGCACGGAACGGAAAATCCAAAAACCTGCCAGTTATTAAAAACTCAAGGATTAAAAGTTATAAAAGCTTTTTGTGTTGACGAAAATTTTAAGTTTTCAGATACAAAACCATTCGAAAAGGTTGCAGACTTTTTCCTTTTCGATACGAAAACCAACTTGCCCGGTGGTTCAGGAGAAAAATTCAATTGGAAAATTCTTAATAATTACAAGGGACATACTCCTTTCTTTCTTAGTGGTGGAATAACGCTGGACGATGCTAAAAACATCAAAGAAATTGAACACACTAAACTAACTGGTGTCGATTTGAACAGCGGATTTGAAGATAAACCGGGAGTTAAAAACATTGAAAAATTAAAACAATTTATTGCAGAATTAAAAAATGCGGAGGAAACAGCATGACAAGGTTTTATCAAATTAAAAAATTATTAAAATATTCTACCCCCTGTTCTCGCCTCAGCCCGTTAAGCGGGCTTGCGGCTCAAACAGGGGTACCGGACAGAAAAATAAGTTAACATGAAATACCAGGTAAACGAAAAAGGATATTACGGCGAATTTGGAGGGGCGTGGATTCCAGAAATGATGTACACCAACATCGACGAGTTGAAGTCTCGCTATTTGGGAATTATCGAATCAACAGAATTCAAAAAAGAGTTCGACCAACTTTTAAAAGATTATGTTGGCCGGCCATCGCCACTTTACTTTGCAAGCCGCTTGTCAGAACATTATGGTTCAAAAATATTTTTGAAACGCGAAGATTTAAACCATACCGGTTCGCACAAATTAAACAATACAGTCGGGCAGATTTTGTTAGCTCAAAAGCTGTGCAAAACGCGGATAATTGCCGAAACCGGGGCAGGCCAACACGGTGTTGCAAGCGCGACGGTTTGCGCGTTAAAAGGAATTAAATGTGTAGTTTACATGGGTGCGCTCGATGTTTCGAGGCAGGCACCAAACGTAAAAAAAATGAAAATGCTGGGTGCCGAAGTTATTCCAGTTCACAGTGGGAACAAAACGCTGAAAGATGCCACCAACGAAGCCATGCGCGATTGGATTAGCAATCCCGTTGATACGCATTACATAATTGGA
>JAKIST010000152.1 GCA_021648495.1 Draconibacterium sp. | reverse complement strand
ATTTTGTTAATTTATAGATTATCAGGATATTAAAGAAATGACATTTATTTATTAGTAAATTTTTCGAGAATTTAAATAGCTATAAGTATTTTATATTCAATCTATTAAACCTGCTGAGTAGTAACAATTTTTTTCATCTATACTTAAATTCATAGTTGAGTCCACTCCGAAAAGCCAAAAAGTACGTCATTGCGAGGCACGAAGCAATCTCATAACATTGACAGCAAGTATGTTGAGATTGCTTCACTTCGTTCGCAATGACGAAAAACTACTTTTCGGAGCAGACTCATAGTTTATAAATTTCTATTATGTTAGTAAAGAAAATAGTTGTAACTTGTGTTCACTTCATAACCATTAAATCATTATATCATGAAAAATTTGACCTTTAGATCTTTCTTTCTTTCTTTCTTGGAATTTTAATTTGCAACGCCCAGGTTGCAGACATTGTCCCCGATCCTTTATTTAAAAAAGGAAAATCCTCTGAAGTTTTGCTTGAAAAGCAAATGAAAGCCTTTAAGCACAATGAAGCATTAGTATTTAGCTATGCCGAAGATATTATTGTTGGAGAAAAACTGCAAAAGAGTTTTATTATGAAAATTGAAGAAAGTGGTGATTATTTTCTCTCAGCTTACGTAAATGCTGTTTATGATGTTCCTGATGTAGCAGACGCTAAAGACAAGGAGAAAAAGTATCCGCTTCAGGAAATAAGGGTTTACGTTGACAATAATTTTTTTGGTAATCTTGATTTAAAGAAATCTGGATGGAGCTCATCTAAACTAAAAAAGAATAAAAAAATCAACTTAACAGCCGGGCAACACGTAATAACCTTTGAAAGCGATATGCCAAATACGCCTAATGTAGATTTAATTAAGCTCTCTGAAAATTACGAGAAAGCTGAATTTGACAATACAAAATATGTGGAATTCCTTGATAAACTCAAGGCAAACATGGACAAAAACAAAGGCACCCAACGCAAAATAGAGCAAAATGAAATAGATGCTGAAGTTGAAAAAGATATTGATTTAAAATCTGCTTCAAATCCAAATTCAGACTGGGAAGTTTCACCATATTCTTTGTCGAATCCTGAAGGCAATTATAATCATAAAATGACTGTTCCGGTTGTATATACTTATTATAAAAAGATTTACTTTAGTTTGGGAACTAATGTTGAGTTTGAAACCAGTGTTAATATTCCGTACAGCCCATATTCTGTTGACCCGGTAATGTACCTGTTTGCCGAGAATAATATGAATTATACATGGTCTAACGATGATGGCGGGAGTGGTTATCAATCAAAACTAAATGTTACAATACCTGGTTCAGGCTATTATTACCTTCTTATTAGGGCATATTCAAGCAGTTATGCCAGTACTTCAACAGGGATGCAGGGTGTTGTAGATGTTTATAAAAACGGAAGCCTTTATCAAGATGATGCCCCTGTGTCTGGTTATATGATGAGTGGTGGTACTAATAATACAGGGACTTTAAATTATTTTACTGCATACAGTACCGGTACTCCAAAACTTTGGTTGGCTCCGTACGGATATACAAGTCCAATAATGTTTCATGGTTCGCGGTATTGGTACGTGCCACCAATGGACTATACTTGGTTTGATGATGCCCGGTTCAGGA
The DNA here is from genome assembly GCA_021648495.1 of Draconibacterium sp. GTDB lineage: Bacteria > Bacteroidota > Bacteroidia > Bacteroidales > Prolixibacteraceae > Draconibacterium. The sequence goes on along the minus strand of JAKIST010000152.1, from coordinate 8,494 downwards.
TTGTTAAAAACACATCATCGTATATTAGCATGTACCTGTTGGTTTCAAGCGAATATGCCTGGTATGTATATTGGGGAAATTGTGATTTGTTTGGGTCTGTTAAAGATTATGGTTCATTTGATTCATCATATTTTCCGAATCTTAAATCCAGCGACGCAATGGAATCAGCACTTGCCACGAATATTTATAACTGTGCCTCTTGGGCAGGAGGATTGACAAATGGATGGTTCTGGGGTAAATTATTTTCTGATAATACGCAATATGCAACAGTCATTGGATTAGAACAATATGGTGATGCAGAACCTAATAATTATGAAACTTGGCAAGATTATTTTATTAATGATCCAGAGCCACGCTATATTGGGGCTTTATATTACACAGACATTGATGCAAATTCTAGCAATGGGGATATTGCATTATGGAAACGAGGAAATACAATAACTCACTTTTCTGTTCGCAAAGAAGGTAATCAAAATCCTCATGGGTATGATTGGGAAAGCAAACCTGGTGCAAATAAGCGATTATTTCATCCGAGAGATGCTCTAAATAATGATTGCTGGAATTGTTATGGTGAGATTTCCAGCTATTTTAGGGAAATAAGTGCTCCTATATTAAAAGGAGGTGATTTGGTAAATAATTATAGTGAAATTCATTCATTTGAAGAATCTGTTGAGTTAGGTTTAACAGTAAATCAAACCGTTTATTTAACAGAAGAGGAAGAACATTTATTGAACGATTTACAAACCAAGTTAAAATCAAATGATAATAAAATTGAAACACTTTTTAATAATTGGCAAACCAAGTGTAAGTCGAAGGAATATCAGAATAATAGTAACCCTTTCTTGTTTTTTGATAATGAAGAATGCAATAAACTTGCAGATTTTTGTTTAAAAAATGAAGAAGTAGCTTTGCCTTATTTAATAGATAAATCGTTTGAAGGGAAAGGAGATGATTTTGAAAATCAAATAACTGCTATACTTTTCAGTGGTATCACGGGTAAAAAATATGGAAAGTTAATGAACGAGGTGAAGAAAGAATGGAAAAGCAATAACTATAATGAAGCAGGGGTATATATTGCTCCTTCAGAATTAGCTAATTCCAAAAATTATATGAAAAAGATTCTAACGAGCAAATTGGATTTAAAAAGTATTGTCAATCCTGAAAAAGAAGAATTAAGAAATAGCTACCAATTTTTTAATATATATCCAAACCCAATGACTGAATTTTCACAAATAAAACTTTTTTTATCAGAAGAGTCGAAAATTACCTTGGTATTATATAAAGACGGTGTTTTAATAAGGCATATTATTAATAATAAATTACTTAATAAAGGTGAACATGTTTTCAACATTAACAGAAACTCAATGGCCTCTGGAATGTATGTTTGCAGATTAAGTTTAAATAATCAAACTTTTTCAAGAAAGATACTTGTTTTATAATTGTAGTTTTTGATAATTCCAAATATCTATATTTGTTAAAAAAATCGCATATTAAAGTTGGTATAATTCAAAAAAAATAAATTATGAAAGCAATTTATCTCGTTTTATTTTTATTAATATATTCTTTAACCTCCTGTCAGAAACAAAATAATGAAACAAATGGCTACTTGAGTGAATACTCAACCTACAAATCTGTTGTTTTAGCTAATATGAGTACAATTGAAATAGATTTAGCAGATTCAATAACAATTATGGTTGATGAATTGGTAGTTGGAATGCCCTATCTTAGTTGTATGTATTGTGCTGCAGAAGGAGTTGTTGAAATTCCGAATTTTTTTAAGCTACATCATGAAGTACTCATTTTTATTGCTGATAGGGTTTTTCGGGGGAAAGACGGAAGGTTAAAGTTTATATTTCAAACTATGTTCAAAGAATTTTACCCTGAAGAGTACGATTTGTTATTAGAAGAATCAAACATCCCAAAAGCAGTTGAATGGAGGGATATTGACAAGGAATATAAACTGCCAATGGAAAAGTTGTTTGAAAAATATATCGAATTAGAATTTAATACAGAATAGTATTAATTTAGAGCTAATAAATAAAGGGAATGTATTTTTACATTCCCTTTATTTATATTTAAAAAAATAGCACTTTTGAAAGAAATAATAAGGGAAAGTGATTATTATCCTTAACACGAAGTTTTTAGTCTCAATACTCATTTCTTTTTTCCCCCTTTCATCTTCCGAATCTCCTTTTCATTCTCCCGAATCAGCTTTTTCCAATTGTTGTCGGTGTCTTTTGTAAAATCGAGTGTTTCGCGGTAGGTTTCTTTTTCAATTTCCATTACCTTAATTTCTTTATCAAGAAAAGTTTCTATTTCTGCCAATATCTCTTTTTCTTCGGTGCTGCAGAAAGAAACAGCTTGTCCCTTCTTTTTACCGCGCCCGGTCCTGCCCACGCGGTGTACATAATTCTCCGGAACTTCGGGCAAGTCGTAATTTACAACAAAATCAATATTTGGGAAATCAATTCCACGCGCGCTTACATCGGTAGCAATTAGAAGCTTAACATTGCCTTGGTTAAAGTCTTCCATTGTTTTAGATCGTTCCTTTTGTTCCTTGTCGCTGTGAATTGTATCACTTTCAATTTTAACGCGTTCCATTGCTTTCTTTACCCGCTCTGCCCGTACTTTTGTACGCACAAATACAAGTATTTTACTTTCCGGATATTCTGTTACAAGCCTTTCCAGAAAAGCACGTTTATCGTCCATTTCAATAAAAGCAACGGAGTGGTCGATGTTTTTTGCAACCGGATTTTTTGGTGAAATCTGAATTCGAATAGCTTTATTCACCAGCGAGTAAGCCAGTTTTTTAATTTTGAGATTGATGGTAGCAGAAAAGAATAACGTTTGTCTTTTCTTTGGTAAATATTTAATCAGATCGTTAATATCTCTTATAAATCCGAGGTCGAGCATGTGGTCGGCTTCATCAAGGATCAAAATTTCAATACGATGTAATTTTAAATAACCCTGGCTAAGCAAATCGAACAAACGGCCGGGGGTTGCAACAAGAATATCAACTCCATTTTCTAAATTTGCTATTTGTGGAGCTTGATCAACACCGCCAATAATGCCAATGGTTTTTATACCAGTATTATTTCCAATAGTTGTGAAAACTTCTGTTATTTGTTTGGCCAATTCGTGAGTTGGGACCATCACCAGGCATTTAATTCCATTTGCCCTTTTAATTATTTTTTCTTTTTGAATAATGTTTAAAATCGGAATGGCAAATGCAGCTGTTTTTCCTGTCCCGGTTTGTGCAATGGCCAAAACATCCTCCCCCTTCATTATTGGCGGAATTGCTTTGAACTGAATATCGGTAGGCCTGCGAAACCCTAATTTCTCAAGGTTCTTTTTTATCTCGAACGAAATGGAATAATCCTCAAATTTCATTTGTTGCTTTTTTAAGTGTGCAAAGATAGTTTAATGCCGGACAATGAGAATATTTATCTTCGTCTGTATTATTCACAAATCATTCTATTCCGAAGGCTACTCTTTGTGCACATCTTTTTAAATAAGATGAATTGAAGAAAATTGTGAATATTTTTAATGTGAAATATTCTCCAAAAGAGTCCAAATGGTCAATAAGGAATATGAAGGTTTATGGCGAATAATTAGTGCTTTAAATACTTTTTCATTCGTTATTTCTTATTTATGAGTTCAGTCCAAAAACACATAAAATCAAAAAAGTATCTTTTGGTAATATTTTCATTTTTCTCAATTAGCTGATGCTCAGGCATCACCAAATATCGAAAAATAAAAATCTCATCCAAAATCTTTCTTTTTATGAAAATCCTCTGTTTTTAGATTGGACTCATTTATTATTTTTTGTTTTCTGCAAAACCAGATTAGCGTATAAAGGTTAATTCCGTTAGAAAAGGTTGGGATGGTGCTTTTTTTAAAGTGTTGCCCAAATTCGTGCCAATGAAAATCCCGGGGCTTTTATTTCTAAATCAAGAAAATATCCAAAGGGTGTTTGTGCGGTTGTAAATTCAGCATTTCGAAGTCGTTTCTCAGCCAGGTCAAATAGTTCTTTGGTAAATTCCACCGAGGCTTTCGATTCAGATAAATGGGCAAAAGAATGGAGGATTACTTTATTGCAGTTATTTTTTCTGGCCGTCCATTTTAAATGGTTCACCAACTTTTTTTCACGACTTTTCACATCTTTTTCCTCATCGCTTTTTTCCACTTGAATAAATGCCACAATTGAATCGTTAAAACTTGCGCCTTCAGTAATTTCTTTTGCACTCTCAAGATTTTTTTGAGCAGGTTTGTACCCAAACTCATCAACATACATTACCAATACTTTCATCGCTTTTAATTTTTGCAAACATAAATGTTTTAGATTCTAAATTTCTTAGCATTAAAATATTAATTTTCAACTGCCGACATTAATTCTAAGCTAAGCTTTTCAGTCCATCCACACAGAGAGTCAACTTGTTCGTCCGAAAGTTTTGCCTTTTTATGCATTGTTGTGTAAGCTTTTATGGGCATCTTTTTTCTTTTCACATCCCGACATATTTTTTCCAGCGTACCAATTTTATCATAAATGTCCAATTTTCCCCATTCCGAAAAGTTTAGCTCATCTTTTCCATCAACAATATGTTTATTTACCATCCACGAAACAGGGGCAATTTTATGGTACCACAAATAATTCGTTTGGTTCGAATGACAATCCAAACAAGCATTTTGAAGAATGGTTTTAATGTTTTCAGGAACTTTTTCTTTTTTCAGGATATGGTTTGCGGAAACTTCCCCCCTGTTTTTCTCGGGCTGAAAGAATTGAATGACAACAAAAGCAAGCAACAAAACAAAAAATATTATTCGAAATAATTTTCGCATGATACAAAAGGTTTGTTCAATTTAAGTTTTTTTGAGTTTTTGTGAAAATAGTACATTTTTTTTGGATGCGACAACTTCTATCAATCATTTATTATTTTATGATAGTTGCTATGAATTATTCGAATGTATCATTTTTTCAGCAAAGCACCTGCTTCTCTTTTTGCCCAGTTCATTAAAACTGATGTTTCTTCATCCGTTAGTTTTTTTTCAGGAAACCTGTCAAGAAATTTACTTGGCGGCATTTTTTGTTTTTCAAGCATTTCTCCTATTTTTTTATAGGTGCCAATCATTTTGAATTGCGTTAATGTATCGAATTTTTTAAAATCCAAATCTTCTTTCGCATCCTCATTGCGCGAGTCGGTGTTGTGACAGCCAAAACACGATCTGTCAATAATTGCTTTTACATTAGCAGGTATCTTGCGAGGGCTCGTATCTGTTGTTTTTTCAGTGGGGACAACAACAAACGATACAAATAAAAATAGTATTAGAATTCCAGGAATGATGCTTTTTTGTTTCATGATTACAAAATTTAAGTTAAATGTATTTTATCGTAATTTTACAACAATTCAATACCACAAACAATGTTTTATCTGTTTTGTTGATATAATCCCAACGTTTAATTTTGTGTGAACAATCTCAGTGTTTCTTTTTCCTGAAAAATTAATTAATATATTTGTTGAAAATAATTTTTATGCGCGCTTTTTTACTCATGTTTTTTTTGTGTTTGTTTTTTTCTGTTACAGGTTGGGGGCAGATTTCGGAAGGTGGCTCTCCACAAGAAATTTTACACCTTAAAAGTGCTGGAGTGCCTGTAATAGATATGCCATCTTTTAATATTTATTTGGAGGCAAAGAGTGCAAATAGGGAGCAATCTGAGGAGAATATTTTAAAACCGTTTAAGTTTGCCCATGCATTCCAGGTTAGTTTAAATACAAAAAATTCGGGCGAATGGTATGTGGCCGGGAACGGATTTTATATCTGGAAACTAACCATTCGATCGAAAGGGGCAAAGTCAATAAATTTAATTTTCGACCATTTCAAGCTTCCGGAAAATGCCCGGTTATTTGTATTCAATAAAAAAGAAAATTATGTTTTAGGGGCATTTACAGCTTTTAACAATAAAGCTTCGGAGAAATTTGCGGTTTCGCCAGTAGCCGGTGATGAAATTACCGTTCAATACGAAATTAGTTCTAAAAATATTTCAAATAATGATTTTGAAATTATAAGGGTAAACCACGATTTTGTTGGAATATTGAAATCAGGTGATAGGAGACCTTTGTATCCTAAAATTGCAGATGCTTGTAATATTGATGTTAATTGTGCGTTGGGAGCAGACTGGAGTGAAGTTAAAAACTCGGTTTGCAGGTTGATTGTTGACGGAAAGGAGATTTGTACAGGAACACTGATCAACAATACAGCAGAAGACCAAAAACCTTATATTTTGTCTGCGGCACATTGTTACGATAAATGGGAATATGCAGAAACTTCGGTTTATGTGTTTAATTATGAAAGCCCGTATTGTGCGCCGTTGGATGGCGATCCTTCAAATTCTATTTCGGGAGCGTTGATGAAAGCACAGTTTGACAGCATGGATTTTGCTTTGGCAGAATTAAGTTTGATTCCTCCTCCCACATTTCGACCTTATTATGCCGGGTGGGAACGTTCTGTAACTTTGCCCGATACAACGGTGAGTATTCATCATCCACAGGGAGATATAAAAAAAATTGCCATGGATGATGATCCTCCCGAAATTGCTGATTTTAATAGTAGCTATACAAAGAATGGTTTTTTGAAGATTTTGAAATGGGATGAAGGGGTTACGGAAGCGGGGTCTTCAGGCGGGCCGCTTTTTAATACTGATAAGAATATTATTGGATCGTTAACGGGAGGCCTGGCAATTTGCAGTAATCCCATAAACGATTATTTTGAGCGATTTTCAAAATCATGGGATTATAGATCCGATTCAGCAAAACAGTTAAAATATTGGTTGGATCCTTTGAATTCAAATAAGCAAACATTAGCAGGAAAACAATTTTACGAAGGGAAAGACATTTGTGCTGCATTCACAAACCTTAACGACAATGATATCCATGAAAATGTTGCGCTTATAAAATCGGGAGTATTTTCAGGATACTGGGGCGGAACAAACAGTGCTGGTATTACTGAGTTTGTTGAAAAATTTTCGATTTACGGTAACGAGCAACTTTCGGGTATTTCGTTGGGTGTTGGTAAAATAAATAAAGACCCGGACAGTACTCAAAGCCAGATTACGATAAAAGTTTATGATGGGAATGAGTATCCTGAAACGCTGATTTATTCAGAAAATGTATTTATTAAAGATTTGGTACAGGATGCAATGAATTTTATCGGGTTCAGTGAAATTGTCGAACCCAGCGATACTTTCTATGTGGGGTTTGAATTAAGCAATACGTTGCCTCTTGATACTTTTGTGGTTTATCAGTCGATGCGCCCTGCCAATACCGAGAATTTTTTTTACTTTAAACAAAACGGTATTTGGCAAAGTTATAAAGACGAAAGTCTGGGATACAATTCCATAGTAAACGTTTTTGAATTGGTAGCTTGTAATGTAGATGATACTTTGAACGACACTCCTATTATAGACAATCCGGATGGAATATTAGTCTTTCCCAATCCAACACAATCTGTTTTTACAATTGTGGCTAATTCGGATATTTCTGAAGAAAATATTTCGGTGTTTAATGTAATTGGACAAACGGTAGAGGTTCAAATGTCGAAGATCCAAGAACGCAAAATAGAAATTAACCTTTCAGGAAATGTTCCCGGAGTATATTTCATTCGTTTGAACACAAGCCAAGGATATATTTCGAGGAAAGTTTCTTTTGTACCATGGTAATACCTTATTTTTCTAAATGAAACAATACCGATTGAAGCAGTAAGAAGTTATTGCTTTTATTTCTTTTTATTGGCTTTAAAAGGCAACGATGAATGGTGCACATTAATTTTAAGACTTCCATTTTCTGAAAGAAAATATGCAAAAGTATATTCAACTTTTGTTTCATCGCCATTAAAATCAGTAAAAAAATAGTTTCCCATTGCAACTGCATGATTTTTAATATGGATAATCCCTGCATTTCGAAATTTTATAGTTTTCCAGGGCCGGAGGGCAAAACCCAGGTCTTCAGGAAATTTTGGGTTACCGGAAATAAAATAAGAAATTGCCTTTTCAAAGGTATCGCGGAATTGTTCAATGGAAGCAATTGTGGGTTTAAATAGTACAATTCCTTCTTTATAACCGTAGTGTTGGTTTACAAATTCTTCTGTTACCGATTTGTAATCTTCATTTTTAGAAAATGATTCCCCAATTTTGAGTACACCTTCACCCCATGATTTTTGTGCTTCACGAACTGCCCTTTTTGTAAGATGTTTAACCATGTTTCACTATTTTGGGCATAAATATAAAAATAATAGTGGCATAGAAAACTATTGTTTCAACCAAAAGGAGTTTATTCTATTTTATGATTGTCCGCATTTGTCCCCAAAACTGTATTTTCGTCCTGTAAGGACAGACAACTTCAGCCCAAGGCATCGCCTTGGGATAATATTTACATGAAATACGACGGGCTGAAAGCCCAGCTCAATTTAACCTGCCCTTATCAGGGTGAAAAACATCTGA
>JAKIST010000151.1 GCA_021648495.1 Draconibacterium sp. | reverse complement strand
GGAACGAAGATAACAAACAATCTGACTGCGTTATAATTTTTTGCAATAGCTACGGCTATTCCAAAAAATTATGCCTTGCATATTATTCATTATCTTCGTTTTTTGAAAGAAATGAGTTTTTAGAGATGCCCTTAGGCGGTTCCATTCAATCGCCTCGGTAAGTATAGTTGAATTTACAATACCTATTCCCAAAACACCCGTTTCGTAGCCCTTCTCACTTCCACCTAAATACGACATCCAGTATTTATCCTGAAATTTTTCAACCGAATAACTCCCTCCCCAATCAATATCAACCAGCGACATATATCCGGCTTTTTGATTTGCATCCCATGTATTCTCCGTAAACGAAAGTATCTTTCCTTTCGATTTCCAATGAATTAAATCTGCACTTTCGGCAAGCCACGTTTCATATCCCTGTCCATTGAAAATAATATACGACATATACCAAACATTATTTTCATGAAATATAGTTGGGCTGTCCAAAAATTTGGTTTTGTCGGGATGCCGAAAGACAACTCCATATTTATAGGGCGTTTTTATTTCATCGAATGTTTCCTCCATATTTGCCTGAGAAACAGTTTTATGCGAAGGATATTTTTGAATTAGATGTCTTTGGGGAACATCCCAAAAACAACAATCCTGAAATAATTATTCCTGAAATAAAAAGTAGTTTTTCATGCTTGTTTTTCATAAATTATTAAATTTAATACCAATTTCATTTTATTCGTTATAATGAAACGGTTTGTTTATTTTACTCCACAACTATCTCATCCACAAAAACAAAAACACCTGAATTAGGTACTCTTTGATATTGCGTTTTTACCTGCAAATATTTACAAGTTGTATCCCCAACCATTTTCAAAATGATTTTGAGTTTGATTAATTTGATTGCTTTTCATTTGTTCGCTATAAATTCCAATGTTAATATAGTTTTCTAACGGTGGTGCTTTGCTGTATTTTCCCCAGTAACCGCCCGGAGCCTTTTCAGGAGTCCCTTCCGACTGAATATAAGGTTTATTCCCGCCCTTAAAACTAAAAGGAATTTCAAAATCGGTATGTACCGGAGGAACTCCTTTGAAATTTGTTGCTACAATAAACATAGGATCAAGCTATTTTGCAGTGTTCACCAGTTCAACAGGATCGAAACCTTTTGCACGCATTGCCATTCCTTCATTATCCACGTCAATAAAAACATTCCTGAAATTATTTTCTTCCAACCATAAAACTGTATTTGCAACTGCCTTATTAGTAGCCTTTTGTGTCCACGATTCCCATTTCGCCTTCGAACCGCCCCAATAAAGACAACCCACTAAAACAATCATCCCTTTTTCATCGGCAGCGTTTATTATTTTTGCCAATCTTTTTGAATAAACAGGATTCAAACTTCCGTCCTCCAAATATCCCTTAATATTTCCGTATCGCGAACCCATAATAAAAACACTCACCGTATTCACACCGTAAGGAACTGTTTCGGTATAACCTGACCTTTTGAGCTTGTTCTTTCGCTCTTTAACTTCCTTGAAAAAATCCTTAAATAGCACGCTATTCGCTAATTTTTCAAGTTATTAAAGAACAAAATACCTTCGCTCAAATTGTTCATCTTATTACGTAACAGTTCCTAAGTAAATAGGCTTTTAATCGTGAATAAAATCTTAATTCTAAACAATGAACCGATTTATTAAATTTCTTGGAACATTTATATTTCTGTTTAACTTGTCAATCGGTTTTGCTCAAGACGGGATCAATAACCCAGATCTTCGTATTTATTTTTCTGATAACAAGTCGTCATACGCAGGAATGGAAATGGTTAACCAAATTTGGATGCGTTACATTTGGAATAATCTTGATGTTAACGGGGCAGAACAATTTGGTGACATCGATCTGGCATTGCGCCGCAGCAGGCTTATTTTTTATGCCTATTTAATGGATAAGGTTTTTGTTTACACCCAGGTTGGATACGATGGGCAGACCTACCGATCGGGGGAAAACCCTGGTTTAAAATTATATAACGCCCAAACCGAGTTTATTCTTTCAAAAGATAAATTCCACTTGGGATTTGGATTAAATACCTGGAATGGGGTTTCGCGCTACAACAATAGCAATGTAGGTGAGTTTTTGGTGGTTGATAATCCAGGATTTGCCTATCCCGTAGAAGGAACATTTGATCAGGATGGAAGGCAATTTGGAATTTATGCCAAAGGGGAATTGAATAAATTGAATTACCGCTTTTCGGTGGTTAAGCCATTTGAATTTGGAACAGATTCAATTTCGTCACCACGGACAACAGAAAAGACAAACGAAAATTTAGCCATAAAAGGTTATTTCAGTTGGCAGTTTTTCGACAAAGAAAAAACTGTATTCCCTTATTTGACAATGAATAACCTGGGAAGGGGGAAGCTGTTGAATGTTGGTGCAGGTTTTTATTATCACCCGGAAGCTATGCTTGTTGAAGCTGAAAAAGATTTATCGACAGTGGATCCCCTTATTGCAGGAATGTTAATTTCTTCCGGAATGAGCGATTTATTGGCTGACTTTGCAGGTTATTATCCCTCAAGGATCAGTGATATTTTTTTGGCCGCTATTGATGTTTTTCTTGACATCCCAACCAAAAGGAATGGGGCAATTACTTCTTATTTAGGATACTGTTACAACTTTTTTGGACCCAATTATTTGCGTTCAATGGGGAAAATGAATGTTTCTAAAATGCCCCTGGAAATTGCGCTTCAGCAAGGAATTGGTAATTCAGAATGGGAAATAGGGACCGGGCACATTGTGCGGGGCGAGTTTGGTTATTTGCTTCCCGGAAAAGGAATGAAAAATCGTTTTCAACCATACGGGGCTTTTACATGGAAAAATTTTGAAGCACTCGACCAGGCTTCAATCCAGTTCGATGCCGGTATTAATTGGTTAATGTATGCGCACAATATTAAATGGACTTTGCAATATTCGTCGCGCCCAATTTATAATTTGGTTGATGGGCGAAATATTTGGACCGGTTCAAAAGGTCAGGTGATTATGCAAACACAAATTTACTTTTAATTTGTATCTTGTTTATCGTCCTTTCAATCCCGAAAATCAGAAGGGATATTTCTTAAACGATGTTACAAAGTTATTGCCGTTTTTATCTATTTAGAGTCTGTCCATAAAGTAAAGTGTTTGGAATAGAAAGTTCGAATTCGAGGCTTGCGAAGTCAGAAAATAAAGGAGTTTACTCTTGTAAATGACTGTTTTTATGGCAAGCATAACGAAGAAGTCGGACTTTATAGACGGACACTATTTACTTTCAGGATTATTCTTTTGGATATCTATCCTGTATTATTCACAAATCATTCTATTCCGAAGCCAAACTACTTTGAATAAAGACAATGCTCGACTTTCGTTTCTCAAAATAGCTAAGGTTATTTCTGCGGGCCTCAACTCTGCACTTCCCTTTATTCTTTACATTTTGACTTCTCATAACGAAAATTCATGAATAATGCAGTCTATATCCCTGATTATTAAAATTAAAATTACACCAACCTCGTTCCCCTGCCGGTTGCAATATTTTCAGCATTGGTAATCAATACTTCTTTTACTCCCTTTTGTTTGGCGCGAAAACCATTGTCCAGTTTTGGGATCATTCCGGCACTAATAACACCCTCATTTTTGTATTGCATGAAAAGGGCTGAATCTAAATCGTGAATAACACTCGATTCATCTTCAGGATCAAGTAAAACACCTTTCTTTTCAAAACAATAAAAAAGATAAACGCTAAAATAGTTCGAAAGCTCCATTGCAATTTCAGAAGCGATGGTGTCAGCATTTGTATTGAGGAGGTTTCCTTTTCCATCGTGGGTAAGCGGGGCAATTACGGGAATGACATTCTCGCTAATCAGCAGTCGTAACTCGCGGGTATTCACATCGTCCACATCGCCAACAAAACCATAATCAATATCTTTTACCGGGCGTTTTTTTGCACGGATGAGGTCGAAGTCTGCGCCTGTTAAGCCAATTGCATTGCAATTATGCGCCTGCAATCCGGCTACAATTCGTTTGTTTAGCAAGCCTCCATAAACCATGGTTACTACATCGAGCATGGCTGCATCGGTAATCCGGCGACCGTCAACCATTTTGCTTTCTATGCCAAGCTTGCTGGCAATTTCTGTGGCAATCCGGCCACCACCGTGAACCAATATTTTATTCCCCGAAACTTTAATGAATTGCTCAATAAGTGCATTTAGCGATCCGGGATCTTCTACAACTTTTCCGCCTACTTTAATTATTGTTAGTCTGTCCATGTGTGAAATTACGTATTAAAGGTTAATAAAGTTCTCTAAAATTTTTGCTCCCACCAAGCCACTTTTTTCAGGGTGGAATTGGGTAGCATAAAAATTGTCTTTTTGCAAAGCTGCACTAAATGGCAGAATATAATTACAAGTTGCAGAGGTGTGTTCTCCAATCCCTGCATAAAACGAATGTACAAAATATACGTACTGGTTTTCAATTTCTTTCGAAAAAATCCCACTTTTTAAATTTGAAATGGAATTCCAGCCCATGTGGGGGATTTTTGTTATGTACTCTTCTCTGTGTTTTGGTACAAACCGTTTTACTTTCTCGTTGAAAATCCCCAAACAATCGGTGTCGTTTTCTTCTGAATGTGAGCACATTAATTGTAAGCCAAGGCAAATTCCCAATACAGGTTGTTTTAGTGAAATTATAAGTTCGTCCAACTTGTGTTTCCGCAAATATGCCATGGTTGTACTTGCCTCGCCAACTCCCGGGAAAATAACTTTGTCGGCATTCTTTATTTTCTCTGGGTCGGCAGTAATTTCAGCCCTTACGCTCAGCCTGTTAAGTGCGTTGTTTACCGATTCTATGTTACCTGCGTTGTATTTTATTATTACAATTTTCATAAACAGTTTAAAATTTAAAGTTACAAGAAGCGACTGGACCCTGACTTCGGGCTTCCAGCTTCTAACTTTTCAACAACAACTCAATCACTTGCTTCATCTCATTGAACTCATCTTCTTTAAATAGACGGGTCATGTAAGCAATTTTACCGTCTTTCCCGATTATTACATTTCGGGTTACTCCAGCACCTTTTGCGGCAAAAGTGTAGAATATTTTTGCTTTCGGATCCAATGCCAGCGGGTAAGTAATTTTCATTTTGGTTTCAAACTTTTTAACTTTATCAATTGGTTCGTCCATGTCGATACCATAAAGTGCAAAGTCTTTATTGTTCTTATTTTTCAGCCAAATCTCTTTCTCGATGTGAGGCATTTCTTTTCGGCAAACGCTGCACCAACTTGCAGTAAATTGGAGCATTACTACTTTCCCTGTTAAATCGCTTGTTTTTATTGTTGTTCCATTGGTGAGTTTAAACTCAATTTCAGGCATTTGCTGCCCTTGTTTTACAATGTAACCATACTCTTCCGGAATATCCTGTTTTGGAACTGTTGTTAATTGTGCAATTGCCGAAATAGAAAATAGTGCAATGAATAAAAGTGTAAGTAGTTGTTTCATTATTTGTATGTTAAAAATAAATCTAAAATATCCTCCGTAGGAGTCCCTTGGACAATAAGAAATATTAAAGTTTTTCCAATTTCTTCTGACTTTTATATTTTGCATTTCTTATTAATAATTCCTTATTCTAATTTCTTTTCCTATTAATTAGTCTGTCCATAAAGTAAAGTGTTTGGGATAGAAAGTTCGAATTCGAGGCTTGCGAAGTCAGAAAATAAAGGAGTTTACTTTTGTAAATGACTGTTTTTCTGACAAGTGCAACGAATAAGCCGGACTTTATCGGACAAGCACTAATTAAAAACAACGGTCCGGTTATTATAAACGAGTATTTTTCGTTGTAGGTGTTTATAAACTGCCTGCGAAAGTACAATTTTTTCCAAATCGCGCCCTTTGCGAATCAGGTTTTGTACTGTGTCAACATGGCTGCAGCGGGTAACGTCCTGTACAATAATTGGCCCACCGTCCAACTCGGAGGTAACATAATGACTTGTTGCCCCAATAATTTTTACTCCCCTTTCGTGTGCGGCGTGGTACGGCTTTGCACCGGCAAAAGCAGGTAGGAACGAGTGGTGGATATTAATTACATTGTTTGGATAATTTTGTACAAAATCTTTGGAAAGAATTTGCATGTAACGCGCCAATACCACAAAATCGATGTTGTTTTCTTTTAGCAATTCGAGTTCCGCAACTTCTTGTTCTGCTTTGTTTTCATTTGTTATAGGGAAATAATAAAAATCAATTCCAAAACGTTCAGCAACAGGTTTTAAAGTTTCGTGGTTGCTTATAATAATGGGCAGTTCAACATCCCATTCACCGGCGGTGTAACGCGATAGGATATCAAACAGGCAATGAGGCATTTTCGAAACAAAAAGTGCCATTCTCGGAACATGGTTCGAGAAGTAGATTTTCCACTCCATTTGTAACGGCACCGCAATGAGCGTTTCAAAATAATCACCAATTTTTTCTTTTGGAATGGAAAAACCATCCAACTCCCATTCTACCCGCATGTAAAATATCTTTTCCTGCCGATCGACGTGTTGTCCCAGGTAAATTATGTTTCCTTTATTTTGGTTCAAAAATTCGGTAACTGTTGCTAAAATCCCTTGTTTATCAGGACAGTGGATTAGCAAAGTAGCCATGTCTTTCTTGTCGCGAAGTGGTTTTATTGTTTTCATATTGAAAGCCCCCTAAATCCCCCGAATGGGAATTTTAAGCCGAAGGGTACGGTTTTTATTATTGATTGAATTCTTCATCTTTTTTCTATTCTTACTCCTTGGGGAGGTCGGGTGGGGCTTTTATAATTTTCCTTTTGTTGATGGCAATTCAAAATTAAAAGCATCTCTTTTAATGGCCATTTTTATTGCTTTTGCCAGTGCTTTAAAAATCGCTTCAATTTTATGGTGTTCGTTTGTGCCCTCTGCTTTAATATTGAGGTTGCACAAAGCGGCGTCCGAAAACGATTTAAAAAAGTGCATAAACATTTCGGTGGGCATGTCTCCTACTCTTTCACGCTTAAAACCAGCTTCCCAAACCAACCACGGACGGCCTCCAAAATCGATGGCTGCCAAAGCCAAACAGTCGTCCATTGGCAAACAAAAACCGTAGCGTTCCATTCCCAATTTATTTCCAACTGCATTTTTAAAAGCCTCGCCTAAAGCCAAAGCTGTGTCTTCAATAGTGTGGTGCTCGTCCACTTCCAAATCGCCTTTTACCTGAACAGTTAAATCAACTCCCGCATGGCGCCCAATTTGGTTTAACATGTGGTCGAAAAAGTTCAGCCCGGTTGAAATGTTGCAAACGCCCGAACCGTCCAAATTCAATTGAACTTTTATGTCGGTCTCTTTTGTGGCCCGCTTAATTTCGGCAGTTCGTTCGGGAGATGCAACACGTGTATAAATATCGTCCCAATCGTCCGAAATAAGTATACACCAATTGGTTAACCCTTGTTCCTGAATAACTTCTGAAAGGCTTCCATTATTCAGGAGTATTCCTTTTGCACCCAGGTTTTTAGCGAGTTCAATATCGGTTTGCCGATCGCCAATTACAAAGCTGTTTGTCAAATCGTAATTGCCTTTTAAATATTTTGAAAGCAGGCCTGTACTAGGTTTTCGTGTAGGTGCATTTTCTTTTGGAAAAGTTCTGTCAATAATAATATCATCGAAAACAACACCTTCATTTTCAAATGCCTGGAGCATTTTGTTTTGTGTCGGCCAAAAGGTGTCTTCGGGAAAAGAATCAGTCCCTAAACCATCCTGATTGGTAACCATAACCAATTCATAACTTAGGTTTTTTTGAATGTTGAACAGGTTTCGAAAAACTTTGGGTACAAACTCAAGTTTTTCCAACGAATCAATCTGGAAATCAATGGGCGGTTCTTTTATTAACGTCCCGTCCCTGTCGATAAATAATGCTTTTTTCATATTTTAAAAAGTCGGAAGACCGAAGATCGAAGTCGGAAGTTAATCCGCATTTCCGAGAAATCTGTCATCCATTATTTAGTTGTCTTTATATCAAATTTTTTAATGCACTTAACAATGTTCCATTCTCTTTAGATGAACCAATTGTAATTCGTAAACTATTCTCGCACAAATGTACTTTCGAGCGGTCGCGAACGATAATTCCTTTCTCAACTAAATAATCGTAAATTCCTTTGGCATCGAACATTTTTATTAAAAGGAAATTCGCATCTGATGGATAAACTTTTATTACAAAAGGAAAATCTTTTAAAAGTCCGGCCATTTTTTCCCGTTCGGCAATGAGCAGCTTCACCCATTTTTCAACAGTCTCTTTTTTTGCCAATAATTCCAATGCTTTTTGCTGTGTTAAAATATTCAAGTTATATGGATATTTTATTTTGTTCAAAACATCGATAATTTTGGCTGAAGAAAATGCCATTCCCAAACGGATCCCTGCCATTCCCCACGCTTTTGAGAAAGTTTGCAATATAACGAGATTTGGATAATTTTCTATTTCAGGAAGTAAAGATTTCCCAGGGGCAAAATCGATGTACGCTTCGTCAACAATTACCAATCCTTGAAATTTTTTGATGAGTTCAATCATCGCTGTTTTTTCTAAACTATTTCCAGTGGGGTTATTTGGTGAACAGATAAAAATTAATTTTGTGTTTACATCAGTAGCACTTAAAACTGCCGCATAATCCAATTTATATTCGGTTGTTAAAGATACTTTCCGCAGTTCAACTCCACTTATTTCGGCTGCTACCTGGTACATTCCATAGGTTGGGCTGATTGTTACAATATTATCAATACCCGGTTCGCAAAACGCCCGAATTAATAAATCGATGGGTTCGTCGCTGCCATTTCCCAAAAATATATTTTCCGGGGGAAAATTTTTTAGAACTGATATTTTCTCTTTCAGCACTTTTTGAAGTGGATCAGGGTAACGATTGTAAGGTTGGTTAAATGGGTTTTCGTTGGCATCGAGAAAAACCATTGCTTCGCCGGTGTATTCATCACGGGCTGAAGAATAGGGTTTTAGTGTTTGTATGTTTTTTCGAAGTAGTTTATTTATGTCCATTTTGCTGTTTTTTTCGTCATACCCCACATTGCGATCCCTTCGGGAGAACTTGTTTCGGTATCTTTTTTTGTTTTTTTATTATTGTGATTCTGAAACGAGTTCCCGCGTAGCGATCCACAAGGAAGAATGACGTTCTAATAATGTTAGTACGTCATGCCCCGCATTACGATCCTCCATTGGAGTCCTATGGACCTATGGGAGAATTCATTTCGGCATCTGTTTATTGTTTCCAATAAGACTAAATTATAAATAAATTTCCTTTTAGCATGATCCTGAAACGAGTTCAGGATGACGTTCTAATTTTATTTGTATTTCATATCATGTTTTGTACGTCATGCTGAATTTATTTCAGCATCTATATGTTTAAATCGCCTTTCTTTTTCTGAAAAGATCCTGAAACAAGTTCCCGCGTAGCGATCCACAAGGAAGAATGACGTTCTAATCAGTTTCTTAGAAAATACCCATCGATGCCGTCATGCCGAATTCATTTCGGCATCCCTGAATTATTTATCTAATCTCCCAATACAAATTATTCATCTCAGGATTAAGCGATTTAATTAAATTAATCTTCCACTGTCTATGCCAATTCTTTAGTTGTTTTTCTCTATCAATCGCTTGGTAAATGTCAGGAAAATCTTCGTAAAATACCAAGTCGTTTAAATTGTATTTTTTAGTAAATTTAGAACCAACGCCATTTTTATGGTCTGCAATTCTTGTTTTTAAATTACTTGTAACTCCGATATAAAATGTTGACCTACTTTTATTACTCATTATATATACATATCCGCCTTTCATTGAGCTTTTTATATTTTGAAAGATCCTGAAACGAGTTCAGGATGACGTTCTAATTTTATTTGTATTTCATATATGAATGTTTCGGTCTGTGAGTTCCTGTTCATTCAAGTTCAGGATGACGTTCTAATTTTATTTGTATTTCATATCATGTTTTGTCGTCATGCCGGATTTATTTCAGCATCTATATGTTTAAATCGCCTTTCTTTTTCTGAAAAGATCCTGAAACAAGTTCCCGCGTAGCGATCCACAAGGAAGGATGACGTTCTAATCAGTTTCTTAGAAAATACCCATCGATGCCGTCATGCCGAATTCATTTCGGCATCCCTGAATTATTTATCTAATTCCCAAT
>JAKIST010000150.1 GCA_021648495.1 Draconibacterium sp. | reverse complement strand
CTTTGATAAGAAAACGTCAAAGACAAGGCTTTCTAAGTTTTGAAAATCAAGGAGTTTGCTTTTGCAAATGACTGTTTTCAAAACGAGAGTAACGCAGTATTTGGCGTTTTCTTGCAAAGACTAAGTAGAATTTTCTTTATTTGAAACCGTGTGTGTTAATTTATTTTCAACCTATTCTTAAACAGGTTTCGAAAACCTCAACATTTCATTTTAAAATTTAACTTTGTGTCCTGAAATTTTTTAATAAAAAAAGACGGTCTTAAAACTAAATATTTTATTAAATTTCAGTTTTACATAACGTTTAAATTTTCAACAATCTAACTGTAGCAACAGTTACATAAAAATTATTTTCTTATGAGCAACATTTTTATATTGGTTCCATTTGCCTCCATTTTGGCATTGGTATTTGCCTGGTTTTTCTTCAAATCGATGATGAAGAATTCAGAGGGTACTGACAGGATGAAAGAAATTGCACAATACGTTCGCGAGGGTGCAATGGCTTACCTGAAACGTCAGTATAAAGTAGTAGGAATTGTATTTGGAATACTTTTTATCCTATTAACAATTATGGCGTATTTTGGTGTTCAAAACCCATTTGTTCCAGTTGCATTTTTAACAGGAGGTTTCTTTTCTGGTTTATGCGGATTTTTAGGAATGAAGACAGCTACATTTGCCTCGGCGCGTACAGCTCATGGTGCATCAAAATCTTTGAACAAAGGATTACAGGTTGCATTTAGAAGTGGTGCAGTTATGGGTTTAGTTGTGGTAGGTTTTGCATTACTTGATATTGCAGCTTGGTATTGGTTTTTAACTACTGTAGTTTTTTCGCCGGAACATTTACTTAGTGGTTTTCATTTTGCCGGGCTAACGTTTGTTCATGCCGGAACCTCCGAAGCTCAGAAGTTAGTTGAAATTACAACTACCATGCTTACTTTCGGGATGGGAGCCTCAACTCAGGCGCTGTTTGCTCGTGTAGGCGGTGGTATTTTTACAAAAGCTGCTGATGTTGGTGCCGACCTGGTTGGTAAAATTGAGGCTGGTATTCCTGAAGATGATCCACGTAACCCCGCAACTATTGCCGACAACGTTGGTGATAATGTTGGTGATGTTGCTGGTATGGGAGCCGACCTTTACGAAAGTTATGCAGGTTCTATTTTGGCAACCGCAGCTCTCGGTGCGGCCCTGCCCGCAATTGTATTGTCCGATTCAGGTCTTACCGCTGTAAAAGCAGTAACAGCTCCAATGATTGTTGCTGCAATTGGTATTATACTTTCAATTGTTGGTATTTTTATGGTACGCACAAAAGAAACTGCCACTCAGAAAAATTTGTTGCGTGCCCTTCTACTTGGTACTGGGGGAAGCTCTATATTAATTCTGATTGCAATGGCTGGAATGGCCTATTCCGGATGGGTTACCTGGGGCGTATTTAGCTCTGTGGTAATTGGTTTGGCAGCCGGAGTTATTATTGGTCAGGCTACAGAGTATTATACTTCCGATGAATATAAACCAACAAAAGGTATTGCAGCGCAAACACAACAAGGTCCTGCTACAACTATTATCGATGGGCTCGCCGTTGGAATGTATTCAACCTGGATTCCTGTTGTAACCATTGTTCTTGGAATCATGGGTTCATTCTGGGCTGCCGGTGGAGCAACCCATTTTGCAATGGGAGTTTACGGAATTGGATTTGCAGCTGTGGGCATGCTTTCAACATTAGGCATTACATTGGCTACTGATGCATTCGGTCCAATTGCCGACAATGCTGGTGGAAACGCTGAAATGGCAGGTCTTCCAAAAGAAGTTCGTGAAAGGACGGATGCATTGGACGGACTTGGAAATACAACTGCAGCAACCGGTAAAGGATTTGCCATTGGTTCGGCTGCATTAACTGCCATGGCACTGATTTCTGCTTATATGGAAGAGGTAAGATTGTGGTTCGATAAAATAGCTAAAACTGGTGTAGGGTTTGTTACAAAAGGTCAATATGTTTTTTATCACGATGTTGCTCCTGCAATACATGATGGTTTCACAGCCGTTAAAATCTCTACTGCTTCTGTAAAAGATTTTTCTGCCGCCTACGATATTACTATGTTTAACCCATTATTCCTTGGTGGTTTATTTTTGGGTTCGATGATGGCATTTGTTTTTAGTGCAATGACAATGAAAGCTGTTGGACGCGCTGCCGGTGCGATGGTTGATGAAGTTCGTCGCCAGTTTCGTGAGATTAAAGGCATTATGGAAGGTACTGCTGTTCCTGAATATGCAAAGTGTGTTGAAATTTCAACTAAAGGTGCACAAAGAGAAATGTTGCTCCCTTCGCTGATTGCGATTATTGTTCCGGTTGTTATAGGTGCAACTATGGGAGTTGCTGGCGTTATTGGATTATTAGCTGGTGGTTTAACCTCAGGTTTTACATTGGCAGTTTTTATGAATAATGCTGGTGGTGCCTGGGACAACGCTAAAAAATTCATTGAAAGAGGAAATTACGGTGGAAAAGGAAGCGAAGCTCACCATGCAAGTGTTGTTGGCGATACTGTTGGCGATCCTTTCAAAGATACTTCGGGACCTTCATTAAATATTCTGATTAAACTTATGACAATGGTTTCAGTTGTAATGGCTGGTTTAACTGTAACTATAAGTTTACTATAAAAGAAAGAAACAATCTCTGCCGGATAATCGTTTATACACATTATTTTTCGGCTGGTAGTGAAAGTCAAAGAGAAAAATATTTTTAAGAAAACCATTCGTCATTATTCGGCGGGTGGTTTTTTGTTTATTATTCTGTTATTGTTTAGCCTGAAATAAAATTACTGCTGTCCGGTAAAGTAACATCTCGTTCTTCATTAGACTCCTATGGAGAACGTGATAAATTCAATGAATTCATAGCATTTGTAATTTTTTTTACCAGACACCATTGAAATAAAATAAATATATTCTGAAATTTAACTTGATTCTTGAACAAAACATTTCTATTTTTAGTTATTCTATTAAAAAGAAGTAAATCAATAAAAAAAAATCAATAATTATGGCAGATCTATCGACAACCTACATGGGGCTAAAACTAAAAAATCCACTTATTCTTGGGGCAAGTAATTTAGTTACCAAACCCGAAACCATTAAACAAATTGAAGGGGCCGGTATTGGCGCAATTGTTTACCGTTCGCTTTTCGAGGAGCAAATTCAATTGGAAAACCTTCAAATGGACGAAGAGCTTTCGGAGTATGAAAACCGAAATGCAGAGATGACCAATTTATTTCCCGGGCTGGAACATGCCGGTCCCAAAGAGCATTTATATAATGTTGAAAAATTGAAGAAGAGCGTTGATGTTCCTGTGTTCGCCAGTTTAAATGCTATTTACGAACCCTCGTGGGTAGAATATGCAAAAGAGTTGGAGAAAACAGGCGTTGATGGATTGGAAATTAATTTATACGCAGTGCCCGGTTATTTCGAAGTAACAGGCGAATCAATTGAAGAGAAGCAAGTACAAATTGTTAAAGCGGTTAAAAAAGCGGTGAGCATCCCGGTAAGCGTTAAAATAAGTTTGTTTTATACCAATCCGCTTAATTTTATAAAGAAAATTGATGAAGCCGGTGCAGATGCTTATGTATTGTTTAACCGGTTTTTTCAGCCCGAAATTGATATTGAAAACGAAGAATATTACTATCCCTGGGAATTGAGCAACCCCAAAGACCACATGGTTAGTTTACGTTACGCCGGGTTGTTGCATGGAAACTTGAATGGAAGTATTTGTGCCAGCCGTGGAATATACGATGCCAACGATGTAATTAAAATGATACTTGCAGGTGCCGATGCCGTTCAAATAGTAAGCACAATTTACCGCAATCAGCCTTCAGTAGTTTCCGATATTCTAATTGAATTGAACAAGTGGATGGACGAAAAAGGTTACAAAACGTTGGACGATTTTCGTGGAAAACTTTCGCGTAAGAACATGAAAGACCCATTTGCATACCAACGTGCACAATACGTAGATATTCTTACAAAATCGGACGCTATATTTAAAAAGTATCCAATGGTTTAGAAAGTAGTAAAGAGATTAAAGTAGTAAGTATAAAGTGAAAAAACAGGAGCTAAATGGTTCCTGTTTTTTTATGCGTTATTTTCTTTTTTGTTGAATTATATTGTCTCGATTTTTGCGTTTTTTAATCTTCTTAAACAGCTTGTTAATTTGTTCCGAAGGTGAAAATTGTAATAATTTTAATGAGTCCAGTCTAAAAACAGAGGATTTTCATAAAAAGAAAGATTTTGGATGAGATTTTTATTTTTCGATATTTGGTGATGCCTGAGCATCAGCTAATTGAGAAAAATGAAAATATTACCAAAAGATACTTTTTTGATTTTATGTGTTTTTGGACTGGACTCTTTAATGATGACACTGTTGTTCGGCGAACTCTGTTTTCGCTGTTTAATAACAACTGCATCTTTTAACTTCCGGTAGATAAAGATGGAACCCATAAAAAATAAACAAACAAAATGGGTTGAATATTGAGCATTGGATATTCTTTATTGCTTATTACCATTCACTTAACTCCAGCCAGCGAAACTCTTTTTCGTCGAGTAGCGTTTTTAATCTCTCCAATTCTTTCGATTTCTCATACAACTCATCGTGTGGCAAGATCCCCGAATTTAACAATTCTTCTAATTCAACTATTTGGTCTCCCATTTTTAAAATTTGAGGTTCTAATTGTTCGAATTCTCTTTTTTCGCTAAAAGAAAGTTTCCTTTTCCCTTGTGGAGAAGAATTAATTTTGGGTTGCTTTTTTAACTGTTCCAATGCTTGTTTCTTTGCAAGTGCTTTTTCTAAAGCTTGTTCTTTTGCCTGGTCTTCCAAAAATTTATTTCTATAAATTGTATAGTTTCCGGGGAAATCAGAAACTTTTCCGTCACCTTCGAAAATAAAAAGGTGGTCAACAATTTTGTCCATAAAAAAACGGTCGTGCGAAACAACAATTACGCACCCGGCAAACGATCTTAAATATTCTTCCAGAGCGTTCAAAGTCATTATGTCGAGGTCGTTGGTAGGCTCATCCAAAATAAGAAAGTTTGGGTTCTGCATCAGAACGGTACACAGATATAACCGGCGTTGCTCGCCACCGCTCAGTTTCTCGATGTAATTATATTGTGTTTCGGGCGGGAAAAGAAAATAACTCAACATTTGGCCTGCACTCATTTTCGTGCCGTCTTCAAATTGAATATATTCTGCAATTTTTTGCACAGCATCAATCACCCGTTCTTGCCGGTCGAAGGAAATCCCATCCTGTCGGTAATAACCAAATTTTATGGTTTGCCCAATTTCAATATTTCCCGAATCGGGTGGTAGTGCATTTGTAATTAAATTTAAGAAAGTAGTTTTTCCGGTGCCATTTTTACCGACAATCCCAACCTTTTCCAGTCGGGAAAATTTGTAGCTGAAGTTTTCAATTAAATTAACACCCGGAAAGGCTTTCGAAACATTGTCCAATTCTACTATTTTTTTTCCGAGCCGTGCTGACTTTACATTTAATTGAACCGATTTATCATCAAATTTTTGTGATGCTTTTTCTTTTAAACCCTGAAATGCATCGACTCTGTATTTTGCTTTGGTACTGCGTGCTTTTGGCATTCGCCGCATCCATTCTATTTCGGTGCGCATTGTATTTTTTGCCTTCGTAACCGATGCGTGTTGCATTTCAATTCTCTGTTCGCGTTTTTCAAGAAAATAGGAATAATTGCCTTGGTACTTATAAATTTGGTTGTCCTCCATTTCAATTATTTCGTTGCAAACACGGTCGAGAAAATAGCGGTCGTGCGTAACCATTAAAAGTGTAGAATTGGTCTTGGTCAAATAGGCTTCCAGCCATTCAATCATTTCTAAATCGAGGTGGTTGGTTGGCTCGTCCAAAATAAGCAAATCGGGTTTGTTGATGAGTATTTTTGCAAGTGCCAGCCTTTTTTGCTGTCCTCCCGACAGTTCAGAAACCTTTTGTTCAAGCTGCGCAATTTTAAGTTGAGTTAGAATTTGTTTAATTTCAACCTCAAAGTCCCACGCATTTAATTCATCCATTTTTGCTGAAATCTCAGTAATTTCTTCTTGATTATTTTTGGCAACGGCAGATTCAAATGCTTTTATCGTTTTTAGCTTTTCATTTTCCGATTCAAAAATCTCCTCAATTATTGTATGAATAGGATTTAATTTTGGGATTTGTTCAAAATAACCTATTTCAACATTGTTTGTTAAAGTAATTTTACCCGATTCAGCCGTTTCTTTGCCAGCAAGAATATCTAACAAAGTTGATTTTCCAGCACCGTTTTTTGCAATTAAGGCAACTTTCTGCCCTTCAAAAATTGTAAATGATATCGTTTCGAAAAGCATTAATTCGCCCCAACGTTTCGATAGGTTTTCTGCTTGTAAAAAAGGTTTCATAAAATTAACTGTTTGGAATATTTTCTTTGTTTTTCAATTCGAAAAGTAAATTTAGAAATGTGGGAATTGATTTCGATCCAGTGCTATTTGGCGAATTCGACAAAAATGCTATCCCAATTTGTTCTTCCTCGCAAAGGGCAATTTCGGCACGGTACCCTTGAACGTAACCACCGTGGTATGCTACTTCTCGACCTTTGTAACCAATAATCCTCCATCCTATTGCATATTGTTTAGAGTCCACTTTGTCCCAGCGATGTAAATATTTTCTTTTGAGCGGAGAGATAATTTGTGGTGTAAATATTAATTTGCGAACATGGTTGTTTATTAGCGAAGACCCAGGGTCTAATAAAGTTAACAGAAAGTGCGACATATCTGAAATACTTGCATTTATCCCTGCTGCTGGAGTAGTGCTGTAATATCTGTTGTTCAAGCGTAAAACACGAAATTTACCATTGCCGCCAGCGTGTGGGAATGCCTTGTTTTTGTTGCTTTTAAAGTCCTCAAAGCTGCTTGAAGAATCATTCATTCCAAAGGGTTCAAATATTTTTTCCTTAATTAATAAGCTGAATTTTTTTGAGGTTTTAACTGAAACAATGGTATCGTACAAACTGAACATTACATTTTGGTAACCATATAATTTCCCTGGTCCTGCAGTAATATCTACGAATTGTAGTTGTTCCATTATTTTGTTAATTGGTACGTGCTCTTCAATTAAATTGTCGTAGGCATGTGGTATCAATCCCGAGGTGTGGCTTAATAAATTTCCGATTGTAATTTCTGAAGTGCTTTCGGGAGATTTCAATTTAAAATTGGGGATGTAATCGCATACTTTATCACCGAATTCAATTGTGCCTTCTCCCGCAAGAATTCCAGCCAAAACTCCGGTAACAGTTTTAGACACCGATGCAAGCCTGAATATTGTATGCTTATTAATGGCTGTTTTTTCTCCCGCTTTTTGAACCCCAAAACACTTTAGTAGGGCAATTTCATTTTTGTAAGTAATTACAACTGCGGCTCCAACTGTTCCCGATTCGTTTATTTCTGAACTTAAAATACTGTCGTATTTGGAGATAATATCCTCAATCTCGTACAGTTGACTCGGTTTTGATGGCTCTTTTGGAATTTTAATTTGCTCACTTGAAACCTCTTTTGAACTGACAAACGATTGAATTTTAAAGGCAATAATGATTAAAATAATTAGAAGGGGAATATATAAATGTTTACGTTTTATCATATTAAAGAATCTCGTATTGTTTTTACGGGCGAAAGATACTTATTCTGAATACATAGTTCTTGTGAAACTTTTAGAATATTTCAATTTTAACATTCAACTTCATTTTAGAAGAAGTATTTATGAGTCCAGTCCAAAAACACATAAAATCAAAAAAGTATCTTTTGGTAATATTTTTATTTTTCTCAATTAGCTGATGCTCAGGCATCACCAAATATCGAAAAATAAAAATCTCATCCAAAATCTTTCTTTTTATGAAAATCCTCTGTTTTTAGACTGGACTCATTTATTGTTATGAAAAAGGTATTTTTCTACGATTCGAATTTATTCTCAAGATCGAACATGTATTGTTTTTTGTTTACAAAAAAAGCCGGTGAGTACCGACTTTTTATAACTGTTAAATTTGCTAATTTAAAACTATTTCTACAAAAGGGGGGAGAAACAAGTTGAAGTATAGCAACTACATATATTTAGACAGATAAAAAGAAATTTTGTTACGGTGTGAGTGCAAAAAATTAAATTATTTTTGAAAAAAATAAACCTTCAGGAAATGCAGATGAAGGGATTGGTTGTGTAAGTGTTTCACAGTCAGTAGTATTATATTGAATACGCATGAAAAAACTTAAATTATAAAGAGATGAAAAAACGAGAATTATTTGACTTTGTAATTCAATATTTCGAGGAATCGATGCCCATCGCAGAAACGGAATTGGAATATGGAAATCCTTTTGAATTAATAGTTGCTGTTATTTTGTCGGCACAGTGCACCGATAAAAGGGTAAATCAGATAACTCCGGAATTATTGAAACGATTTCCTACTCCTCAAAAAATGGCAGAGGTTGAGTCGGCCGAAGTTTTTGATTATATAAGAAGTTGTTCGTACCCAAATAATAAAGCGAAACATTTAGTAGGGATGGCACAAAAGCTTATCGAACTTTTCGATGGAGTAATTCCCAGCGATGTGGATGATTTACAAAAATTGCCGGGCGTTGGTAGAAAAACTGCAAATGTGATTGCTTCGGTTGTATATAATAAACCAACAATGGCAGTCGATACTCACGTTTTTCGTGTAGCAGCTCGAATTGGCTTAAGCACAAATGCAAAAACTCCGTTGGCAACTGAACAGCAATTGATGAAATATTTCCCTTTGGAATTGGTTCCAAAAGCACATCACTGGTTGATTTTGCATGGTAGGTACACTTGTCTTGCCCGAAAGCCAAAATGTGAAAAGTGTGGTTTAACAGAGGTCTGTAAATTTTATAAAAAGGAGGTTAAAACGCAAAGTTAGAAATGTATCCATTTTAAAGTGACTGCGACTGAAAACTGCGACTGAAAACTTTCCTGAAATTCATTTTTACAACTTTACATAGGGTGTTTATGCTATTGTTTTTCGCTCTTTCAGAGCTGAACAGACTTCGGATTTATTGATAATACCCGGTTTGCCGATTAAAAACCTGAAAACCGCAACGGAGAACTTTCTTCCTGAAAACTGCGACTGCGACTGAAAACTGCGACTGAAAACTTTCTTCTACCCAAGTGCAACATCCAATAACATCATGGTAGCAAAACCCAGCATGGCGCCAATTGTGGAATAATCCGTTTCGTTTCCAGTCTGCGATTCCGGGATAAGTTCTTCAACTACTACAAAAATCATTGCACCAGCAGCAAACGACAAAGCATACGGAAGAATAGGAGTCATAACTAAAACTAAATAGGCGCCAAGTACAGCCGCAATGGGTTCAACTATCCCAGACAGTTGACCGTAATTAAATGCTTTTAATCTTGAAAGGCCTTCACGGCGCAAAGGAATAGAAACGGCCGCACCTTCCGGAAAATTTTGTAAGCCGATACCGAGTGCAAGTGCAACGGCACCTGCTAACGCTCCCGCTTCTGGATTGCTGGCAAGTGCCCCAAATGCAACACCCACAGCCAAACCCTCGGGTATGTTATGCAGTGTAATTGCCAATACAAGTAAAACGCTTCTTTTCCAGGTTGTTTTTATTCCCTCTGCTTTTTCAATTTTTAAACCCAAATGTAAATGGGGTAAAATTTTATCGATAAGAAGTAGAAAAGCTCCTCCTGCCAGAAAACCAACAACTGCCGGAATCCACGCGATGTCTCCACGCGCTTCGGTCATTTCAATTGCAGGTTTTAACAAGGACCAAAAACTTGCTGCAATCATTACGCCGGCAGCAAAACCAAGCATTGAGTTGAGTACTTTTTGATTTATTTTTTTGAAGAAAAAAACCATTGATGCTCCCAAGGCTGTGATTGCCCAAGTAAATAAGGCTGCAAAAAGGGCCAGCAAAACCGGATTGTATTTTAAAAGCCAATCTAAATTCATGTTTAAATTATTTTGAAAACAAAAATAGCAAAAAGAACAATAAGTGAAAGGTTCTAAATAACATCGTTAGGGATTATTACGAAATAAGTTGGACAAAGCTGGCGATGTTATTTTGTGCGATAACAAGGCAAAAAACGTAGTCATAGCCAAAGCTATAGCGAGGATTTTTAACGCAGTTAGCGTGCAAAAGAAC
>JAKIST010000149.1 GCA_021648495.1 Draconibacterium sp. | reverse complement strand
CTGAATATTTTGTATATTACCGGGTGGTTTAATCCGCCTTTAGAGAGCTTGAGCCGTATGAATCGAAAGGTTCAAGTACGGTTCTTAGGGGACAAGGGCGGGGCAACCCGCCTGAGTTACCCGACAAACTAAAATGAAAAAAATAATTTTGTACTTATTCACCTTACAATTGATATTGATTTCATGTGGAAAAGAAGAACCTCACAAGCTAATTATGGCTGGAGAATATGACTCTGAATTCATATTTTATCACTACTCCAATCCACTTAAAGTTGATTTAAGGTTAGATTCAACAACAAATTACTATATCGGAACTGATTCAATTGACATAAATTTAGATGGAGATTACGATTTAATGATTAGTCAGCATTTACAAATTCCCCATTTAGTTGATGCCCCCACTAATCATCTTTTCCCGTATTGCAGATTAACCCCGATAAACGGATTGGAATTGGCAGAAAACACACAGGCTTATCCTGCTGGATTTGGAACGTACAAAACAGTTGAATGGGTGGATTCTCTTAATTTTAAAGATAGAATTGACGATATTTCAAATTGGTCAGAATCCTTAAAGTTTAGATATATGTGGTGTAATCCACCTGATTCATTTGTAAATAATTTTGGTTGTTGGTATGAAGTAACAAATTCAGAAATGTACATCGGAATAAGGATGAAAATTGATTCAGACTATAAGTATGGTTGGATAAAAGTTGACGCCACTTCGAGAGAAGATATGTTTTTCATAAGTTATGCAATTGAAAAATAGAATAAAAGATATATGTAATGCGGGGTTCAGTGGGTAATCAAATCGCTGTTCTCTGTTGCAACACCGTAAATTCGTCTTTGACGATTGACGGAAAATTTGTAATATTGAATAAACGAATTGGCCCAGTTCGGCCCAAATTTTTTGGGAGAAAGTGAATTACTTCGAATACCTGCACACTACACAGCCAAACCGACAAAAAAGGACAATTGACCGATAATTTTAAACATGATGAGATCCCTCAAATATATATTTGTACTATTTTTTGCTTCGTGCTTTTTGCATTCCACTGCCCAAAAATCGGATCCCAGTAAAATAATAGAGTCTATTATTGAAAGCCAGTTGCAAAATTTGGATGAAGAAACCGATGTAGGCCTAATAATTGAAGACCTCGAAAACCTGGCAGAAAAACCGATAAACATTAACTCAACCAACGAAACTGAACTTTCGAAGCTCTATGTTTTAGATGATATCCAGATTAATAAATTATTGAAATACATAACTGATTTTGGTCCCGCTTACTCTATTTTCGAGTTGAATACGATCGATGGTTTTTCGCCAGATTTGTTGAGCAAAATAGAACCATTTATTTGGTTTGGCCCAGCCGAAAAACAAGCTGAAAAACTTTCTGACGCGTTAAAACATGGGCGGCACCAGCTTCTGTTGCGCGCATTGGGAACCACACAAAAGGCAAAAGGTTATTTGCCAAAAAAGGATGGGACAATTCCTTACGAAGGCAATAAATTTAGGTATTACACACGCTACCGTTTTGAATCGAGGGATAAATTTTCTGTTGGAATTACGGCAGAGAAAGACCCCGGAGAAGCATTTTTCAGCGGCTCGAACAAAAGCGGGTTCGATTTTTATTCGGGGCATTTAAGTATTAAAATCAACCCGGTTATTGAAAATATTACCATCGGCGATTTCATTGTCCGCTCGGGACAGGGTTTGGTACTTTGGCAGGGATATTCAATGGGCAAATCGGAAAACATACTCAATATTTCAAAAACAAATCGAGGTGTGCGGCCTTTTACATCAGTTGATGAAAACTTGTATTTTCGAGGAATTGCAAACACTTTAAGATTTGGAGATGCTAAATTGAGCCTTTTCTGTTCACAAAAAAAGGATGACGGAAACCTAATTTCCAACAATTCAACAAGTTTATATTTTACAAGTTTGCAAACATCGGGATATCACCGTACCAAAAGTGAAATTGCCGATAAAAATGTTGTTCAAGACCAAAATACCGGAGTTATTTTTTCATTGAGTTTCAGTCACTTAAAAATTGGCGCCACCCTTTCGTATCAGCATTTTAACCTGCCATTTATTCGCAGTTCGCAACTTTATAATCGATATCGTTTTAACGGAACAGAGAATTTTGCCGGAGGAATAGATTACCTTTTCAACAGGGGTAAATACCAGCTTTTTGGCGAGGCGGCAATTTCAAAATCGAAAGGAAAAGCAGTTTTACAGGGAGCGGTTGCACATTTGAACGATCAATTGAGCTTCTCTTTGTTGTTTCGGCATTTCGATAAAAATTATAACGCATACTGGTCGAATACTTTTGCCGAAGGAAGTGCAACAAACAACGAAACCGGAATGTACCTCGGAACAAAAATACTTCCCGTAAAATTTGTAATTCTCTCGGCCTACTCCGATTTTTACGGCTCGAAATGGATAAATTATTCCACCGCCGGACCATCAAAAGGATGGGATATCTTCACCCAGGCTAATTTTATTTTCTCCCAAAATTTTGAATTTTATATTCGATATAAAAACGAAGAAAAAGAACAGAAATTCAGGCAGGAAGAGAGATATGCCAACTTGCCGGAACGCCTTCAAAAAACGAGGTTTCACATTCAATATAAACCTTCGGAAAACATTACTTTAAAAACCCGGTTTGAACATACATTATATAAAGGAGTTGAAAAAGAACACGGCTTCGTAATTTTTCAGGATTTTCAGTTTTCGCCCCGTAAAATGCCGATAAATATTTCCACCCGCTTTGCATGGTTCAACACCGATAGTTATAATTCGCGAATTTATGCGTACGAAAACGACTTGTTATATACGTTCTCTATCCCGGCATATTACGGGAAAGGATTTCGCTGCTATTTGACCCTAAAATACAAAATCTCGGGGAAGTTGGATTTTTGGATGAAAATTGCAAATACCTCGTGGAACGACCGTGAAACCATAAGTTTGGGTTATAACAAAATTGAAGGCAGGAATAAAACAGAGTTAAAATTTCAGTTAAGGTTGAAAATCTAAATTTGAATTCTTTACTTTGTCCGTTCATTAAAAATTAAATATGCCTGAATATAATTTTGACGACATTCGACCCTACACGGATAAAGAGGCCAGAAAAAAAATTAGGTTAATGGTAAAAGATCCGGTTTTCGATGACGTTCTTTCGCACATATTTAGATTTCGATCAAAAATAGAAATGGTTAAACTTCAGTTGCGAATGGTGCGATCCATTAAACAATTGCAAGGTACTTTTATCTACGATTTATTACGGACGATTATTAGCAAAACTTCAGACGGATTGACCTGTGATGGCTTGGGGAACCTCGACAAAAAGAAACCTTACCTTTTTATCTCGAATCATCGCGACATTGTTCTTGATGCAGCACTATTGAATTATTTGATTTTTGAGAATGGTATGAACCTCACTCAAATTGCCATCGGGAATAACCTTTTATTATATAAGTGGATTGAACATGCCGTAAAACTGAACCGCTCCTTTATTATAAAACGCAATTTACCCCCACGTGAATTATTGGAAGCTTCGAAAAAAGTTTCGCAGTTTATCCGTAATTCTATTGTTGACGATAAGCTCTCGGTGTGGATTGCCCAACGCGAAGGGCGCACAAAAGATGGATTCGACAAAACCCAGGTAAGCATGTTGAAGATGCTGAACATGAGCAACAAAAAAACCATAACGGAAGGATTCAAAGAATTAAATATTGTGCCGGTATCTATTTCGTACGAAATTGAACCCTGCGGTTTAGCAAAAATGAAGGAGTTAATAAAAAAGGAACGTTATGGCCAGCTAAAAACGAGCAAAGACGATTTAAAAAGTATGTCGATGGGAATGTTTAATCCAAAAGGCAGAATACGTTTTTCGTTTGGTAAACCAATAGAGATGATTGATTTAGAAAATGTAGAATCAAAATCGAAAGAGCAACAAAATAAAGTTGCACAGAATATTGCAGATAAGATCGATCGTCAGATTTATTCCAATTATAAACTTTGGCCGAACAATTATGTTGCTTACGATATGTTGATGCAAGAACACCGGTTCAAAGACAAATATACCCACACCGAAGAACGCAGGTTTAAAATGATGATCGAACAGGCAATGATCCACATTGACTATCCGATAACAGACCTTCAGGAACGCTTTTTAAAAATTTATGCCAATCCGGTAATTAACAAAATAAAAGCTTCGTAAGGTTAAAATCTGGTTTAAATGAAAACAATTATTTGGGATTGGAACGGGACTTTGCTCAACGACCTTGACTTTTGCATCACAACCATCAATAAATTACTTAAAATACGGGATCTTGCTTTATTGGACCGTAAATCCTACAAAGCTGTTTTTTCTTTCCCGGTTAAAAACTATTATAAAAATATAGGGTTCGATTTTGAAAAAGAAGATTTTTCAATTCCGGCAAAAGAGTTCATCGATTTATACGACAGAGGTGTTAAGAATTGCAAATTGCATCGCTCGGCAGATGAAGTTCTCTTCCATTTTAAAGAACTTGGGTTTAGGCAATTTGTGCTTTCGGCAATGGAACAAAATATGCTTGAAAAAACGATAAAACACAACTCTGTTTATGATTTTTTTGAAGGTGTATTTGGATTAAACGACTATTATGCAGTCTCTAAAATTGAGCGGGGCGCACAACTTATTTCAAAATTCAATATCGAAAAAGAAAAAACCTGGATGATTGGCGATACCATTCACGATTTTGAAGTTGCCAAAAAACTCGGGATTAAGTGTATTTTAATTGGAGATGGACACCAGTCTGATGAACGGTTAAAAAGTACAGGAGCCGTTGTAACCTCGGAATTAATTGAGTTAAAAGGTAGTGGTTTATTATAAATCTAACTCTCGTAAAATCGCGAACAAACGAATAAAAACAGGAATAAACCATTCATACATACGTGGCAATTCAATTCCCAAATATAGCCCTCTTTTTAATGTCTTTAATAAACAGTTGCAAGTTGGTTTTCCCACGGTAATCGTTTTCTGCAATAGAATAGCAAACATCAAACGGTAATCCCGAAGTTATCAAATCATAAGCATCGGATTGTTTAAATGCGATTCCTGCAAAAATTCCTGAGTTTATATCGGGTTCAACTAAATCGAGTTTTAAATGTTCCTGGTTTTTTCCAACCAAACGGCTGGTTCCTGCATCAAATACATCCTCGGTAACAAAAACCGGGGTCATATTTTGTGGGCCAAACGGAGCAAATTGTTTTAATATCCGGTAAAAACGCTGGGTTATTTCGCTCAGCGGTATTTTCGCATCAATTTCTATGGTTTGCGTTTGTTGCATGTCGGTAATCTGATTGGTAACAATCTCTTCAAACCGTCTTTTAAATTCCGGGATATTTTCAATTTTCAAGGTCAAGCCAGCGGCATACATGTGGCCACCGTACGATTCCAGCAGATCGCTGCACTGTCCGATCGCTTCATATAAATCGAAATCGCGAACCGACCGTGCCGATCCGGTTGCCATTCCGTTCGATTCGGTTAAAATAATGGTTGGACAATAATATTTCTCCGTAACTCGCGAAGCCACAATTCCGACTACTCCTTTGTGCCAGTCGCGGTTATACAAAACAGTGC
Organism: Draconibacterium sp.; assembly: GCA_021648495.1. GTDB lineage: Bacteria > Bacteroidota > Bacteroidia > Bacteroidales > Prolixibacteraceae > Draconibacterium. The sequence goes on along the minus strand of JAKIST010000149.1, from coordinate 4,587 downwards.
TGTTCATCGCTTGCATCTCAGAACTATTTTCAATCATATCGAGTGCCTCCTGTGTAATATCACGGTCGAGTGTTTTTCTAATTTCATTAAAAGAATCAATCTCCTCACCAATTAAATCCGATTTTTCCTCATCATCGGAAACCAGGATTTGTACCGATTTTTTACCGTGTTCAATTCGTCCTGAAGCGTTCAACCTCGGTCCAATTTTAAAAACAATATCGCTGATTGTGATTTCTGTGTCTTCAATTCCGGCCAGGTTTATAATGCTTTGAAGCCCAATACCAGGATTCGAATTCAATTTTTTTAATCCATAATAGGCAAGCACCCGGTTTTCTCCCCTGATTGGAACAATATCCGAAGCAATACTAACAACCACCAAATCGAGCAAATCGTAAATTTCTTCTTGCTCTAAATTATTTTTCTGACAAAATGCTTGTGCCAATTTAAATCCCACTCCGCAACCCGACAACTCCTTGTACGGATACGGACAATCAAGCTGTTTTGGATCTAAAACAGCCGCTGCCGGTGGAACTTCATCATCCGGATTATGATGGTCGCAAATAATATAGTCAAGCCCGCGCGCTTTTGCATCTGCAATTTTCGCCACAGCTTTTATTCCACAGTCTAAAGCAACAATTAACGTAAACCCATTGTCGATGGCATAATTTATACTTTGCGACGAAATTCCATAACCTTCGGTGTACCGGTTAGGAATATAGTATTCAATTTCTTCAATTCGGGGTTTCAAAAAAGAATACATCAAAGCAACCGAAGTTGTTCCGTCAACATCGTAATCGCCATAAATAATTACTTTTTCTTTATTTGCAATGGCCAGTTCCAAACGTGCTACCGCCTGGTCCATGTCCTTCATTAAAAACGGATCGTGAAGATCGCTTAACCTGGGCCGAAAAAAGGCCTTCGCTTCATCAAAAGTTTTAATTCCCCTTTGAACCAGTAAACGTGCAATTATCATGTTTACATTGAGTGCTGCCGAAAGGTGCTTTACCTCGTTTTGGTCGCCTTGCTTTTTTAAGTTCCAGAGTTTTTCCATTTCGCGTTTTAATGAATTTTTTACCTTGAGTTTACAAAGTGAAAGGTTCAAAATAACTTCGTCAACTTCGATGAACTTATCCTGAAAGTTTCACAAAGATATAAAATCGCCTATTTATTAGTGAATTATATTTTCACATCGCTGAAAATAGTTTTATTGCGCCATTTCTCATTCATATAAATTAAAACCAATACCACTTCTTTTATTATCTTTGCGGAAAATTTTTTGATAAAAGAAAGTATCATTTTGATGTTCCTTTTATGCTGTCATTGGTAGTGGCACCCATTTTTAGATTAGGCATAATGAGTAAATGACAGTATCGGGAGTCGGACTTTTTAAGTCCGACATATTTTCTTCGACTTGGGAAAGTCGAAGTCCTGGGTAAATCTGTCGTTGGCAGGACAAGTTTAGTAATACAATAGTTAACAGGTTTAAAACATGAGTAATCTGGAATTGAGCGAACAGGAAGCAATCAGAAGGAATTCGTTAAAAAAACTGCGCGAATTGGGTATCGATCCGTACCCGGCAGCCGAGTATAAAGTTAATGCAACGTCAACCGAAATCCATGAGAATTTTAGTGAAGGAAAAGGCAATTACAAGGAAGTAATTTTAGCCGGGCGATTAATGAGCCGCAGGATTATGGGAAAAGCTTCGTTTGCCGAATTACAGGACCACAAAGGGCGGATCCAGATTTATGTAAACCGCGACGAGATTTGCGGAGGCGATGATAAAACAATGTACAACGAAGTGTTTAAAAAGCTCCTCGACATTGGAGATATTATTGGAATTAAAGGTAAGGTTTTTATCACTCAGGTTGGCGAAATTTCCGTTCATGTTAAAGAGATAACCGTTCTGAATAAATCACTGCACCCGCTTCCTGTTGTAAAGAAGAAAGATGGAAAAACTTATGATGCGTTTACCGACCCGGAACAACGGTACCGCCAACGATATGTTGACCTGATTGTAAATCCGCAAGTGAAAGAGGTATTTATGAAACGCACAAAAATCGTAAATACAATGCGTGAAATGTTTAACGAATATGGCTATTTTGAAGTTGAAACTCCAATTTTGCAGCCCATTCCGGGAGGTGCAACTGCACGCCCGTTTATTACACATCACAATTCGTTGAACATGCCACTTTATCTTCGAATTGCAAACGAATTGTATTTGAAACGTTTGATTGTTGGCGGTTTTGAAGGCGTTTACGAATTTGGTAAAGATTTCCGTAACGAAGGAATGGATCGTACCCACAACCCCGAATTTACCGTAATGGAAATTTACGTGGCGTACAAAGATTATATATGGATGATGAGTTTCACCGAAGAGATTTGTGAACGTGTGGCAATGGCACTGCACGGCAAAACAAAAGTTAAGGTGGGCGAAAATGTTATCGATTTTAAAAGACCTTACCCGCGGGTTACAATGACCGAGGCAATTAAACATTACACAGGCTACGATATCTCCGGGAAAGGTGAAAAGGAACTATTCGAGATTTGCGACAAACTAAGCATTGAAACCGACCCAAGCATGGGAAAAGGAAAACTCATTGATGAGATTTTTGGCGAAAAATGCGAAGGAAATTATATACAGCCCACTTTTATTACCGACTATCCGAAAGAGATGTCGCCGCTAACCAAAAAGCACCGCGACAACCCGGAACTTACAGAACGTTTTGAATTGATGGTAAACGGAAAGGAATTGGCAAATGCTTATTCAGAATTGAACGACCCCATCGATCAGCGCGAACGTTTCGAAGAGCAGCTAAAACTTTCGGAAAAAGGCGACGACGAAGCGATGTTTATCGACCAGGATTTCTTGCGTGCTTTGGAATATGGAATGCCGCCAACATCGGGAATGGGAATGGGCATCGACCGGCTGGCAATGTTTATGACCAACAGTGCTTCTATTCAGGATGTACTTTTCTTCCCACAAATGAAACCGGAGAAAAAAGCCGTTGAATTGAGCGAAGATGAAAAAGCAGTTTTAAACCTGTTAAAAGCAAAATCACCCATCGACTTAAACGAGCTAAAAACAAAAGCTGGTTTAAGTAATAAAAAGTGGGACAAAGCAATTAAAGGGCTAACTAAAAACAAACTGGCTAAAGTTGAAAAAACGGAGGGTGGATTGGTTGTTAGTACAGAGTCGTAAGTCGTTAGTATTTAGAAATTAGATATTTGAACCTTTCATTGGAATATGGGAGGTTTTTTTATTTGGGTGATGCGGTTTCTTGCATAGCGATTCCTTTGGAGCGAACCGCATTTATAAAAGGTTTTGGGGTTTGCGGTGTCACATAAATGAACTATATTTGATTTACAAAATGTAAGACAAATAAAAATCAAAACACCAAACTAACTCTTGCTATGAAATCGAAACCACCCATATTTATTGTAATTTGTCTATCAATAATATTTATTTTATCCGCTTGCAAAAAGGATGAACCTCAAGCTTTAGGAAGAAATTTTCAAACTCCTTGTGGTGTAACAGAAAAAATTGCGCAAAGCAGAAATGATTGTCAATGCAGCATAATATTTCGGGATTATGTAAATACATATACATTTACCAGTATTGAATCAACTTATAACATTCTTGGTCCCGCTTGTAAACAAAATTTGTTTACAATAAAATACATAAATTCAACACATGACCATAATGAAACTGATTTTGAATTTGGATTCTATTTACCACAGTTCACAAACGAAGAATTTTTCAGAATTGATACTTTCAGAGTAGATACAATTTATTATGGAGAATGGAGACCATCGGGAGGGCATGGTGGGCCAAGATATGATGCTGATGTTGTCTTTATTTGGGATGAAGTGTATTTAAATGAAGGAATTTATTCAGGTGAAGGCAAATTTATAATTAATAAAAGAATTCCTGTTAATTATCCGGCCACTTTCTTCTTCCCTGCCCAAGAAATACCTTTTGAGTTTTGCGAACTGAGAAGATAAGTTTTTTCTCACCCAATGTTATGAACCATATTCGTTTCCTTTACTGAGTGACAATTATCTTATAGATTGGCACAAAGATTATAAAATGAAAGTACATTTAAGGAAAAGGAAATTAAGGAATTTAAATAAGTCAAATCCCCAATATACCTTGTATTTGGACATTTACCACAGAAAAGGAAATTAATCAGAAGCACTAAATTGTATTATTTCGCTCAGAAGAGGAGCTTCACAGGGCAAACACATCTAAATTTCTAATAATATACATTTATAGTCGATTTAAAAACATTATTGATATTCAGTGTTTTTCCCCCGCTCCCGCACGATTATATCGTGTGGTTTTAATTCAATAACAATAACAACTTTTAAGGAACGCGATATAATCGCGCACCAGCGGGGGTAATTTTTGAATCCATTGTGCATCTTTTACATCTGTTTTTGCTTTTAGGTTCTTGGTCTGGTGACCTGATACAAGTGATACTTCAAAACCTGCCTTTTGTAATTCAAAAAACAATGTCTGCCAATAGCTTCCTGTACTTTCCATTGCTATTGTATCTATTTTGTGCAAGTGCATATAAGATATGATCT
>JAKIST010000148.1 GCA_021648495.1 Draconibacterium sp. | reverse complement strand
CAAAGCTGGCGATGTTATTTTGAGCGATAACAAGGCAAAAAACGCAGTCATAGCCATAGCTATAGCGAGGCTTTTTAACGAAGTTAGCGTGCAAAAGAACAAGCCAGAATGGTCATGTTGTTTCGTAACAATGCCTAAGTTGCGCAACAGGTTTATTACCGAACCCGCAACAAATAAACGTTGAATGTATCCGCGTAAAACGACTCTGTCAAAACTTGTATATTCAAATGAAATATGCTTTTGCAGGGAGGTGTCCTTAACCGTTTGCATTTTTTATGCAAAGATAATTACTTAAGACGTACGCTTAAAATAGACCTTTAGGTCGGTATTAAATACATATTTTATAGGCTGTTCACTCCACACATAACGCCCTTTACTGGACAAAAGTAGCGGCTGTGCCTGATTTCCTTTGTTGTCTCCCCAAAGGTCGTGAGTTGCCACGCTTGTGGAATTGTATGGAGTTTGGTGGCCGATAGAACTTAAACCGCCCCACCAATATTCACCATCGATTATTTTCAACTCAATTTGACCGCTTTTTTGGGCAAATGCATGGAAGCATAAAAAAGCCATAGCTATCAATAAAATTCTTTTTTTAATCATCTCCAATTATTTAATTTTTGTGTTGTAATGTTCGGTTTTAAGCGTCTTTAAAAACGTGTTTTAGCCTCAGTTTCGTTTTGTGCTACTTGTTTGTAGCTCGGATTGTAAGCCAGGTTCTCTGTTTCATGTGCATCGTTAAACATGTCAAGCAAAACTATGAACTTATTTACGTTTTCCCTATTCGCTTTAAACAATACAAATTTGTATTGCTGGGTTCTGTCCATCATTGTTTCTGGTGGTTCTGTCGAGTTTTTAACCAAGTTCATTCTAAATGTTCGTTGTGGTTGGCCGGGCAATTTGGGGTATAAAATAAAGTTTGATAAATTTTTACCTTCAAAATTATTTTTCCACGAGCAAGACAATAGCTTCATGGCTGGCAATATTTTTCCGTGTAAAAGAACCTTCGAATTTTCCGAGGTTTTTATGCTCCCATAAATCACGGACTTTTAGCTTCCCTTCCATCCCAATTTCCTGCCAGCTAACTTTAATGTTTGCAGGTTTATTGCTCCGGTTGAGCAGAGTTACTGCCCGGCGGTTGCCCGACAACTCCTTCACCCATACTTCCAAATCCCTATCATCTCGAATTCTCCGTATCCGTCCGGGCATGAGCATCTTTTAATCTCCTGAAAAATTCCTCACCTTGCCGCGCAAAAACAATTATGACATTACAAGAGAAAAGAACTTCCATGCAAGGAGTGGTAGAGGCGTGGCGTAGTTCAGGGATGACACAGGCTGAGTTTGCCCGGCAACACAACATCACCTTGTCGAAATTTCGCTACTGGGTTTACAAAATACGTACTACGTCCAATATGCACCAACCGTCAGCACCGGCTTCCGGATTTATCCGGCTTGCCAATCACGACCTGCCCTTTGGCCGCTCCGGGCAGGAAATCAGGTTACGCTGCCCCAATGGAGTGTGGCTTGCTTTGCCTATCGACACACCGGCAGCAGTGGTGAAAACTCTGATTGACTTTTAGCCGCCATGCTCTCTGTTTCGTCGGCGAGTTACTATCTTTTTCGTGAACCTACCGACATGCGAAAAAGTTTCGACGGGTTGTGTGGGCTAATCGACGGGCGTTTAGGCCAGGACCCGCGCAGTGGCGATGTATTTATTTTCATCAACAAACGGCGCACCCTTGCCAAGTTGCTGCGCTGGGAGCCCGGTGGGTTCGTGTTGTTTTACAAGCGATTAGAGAGCGGCACCTTCGAGCTGCCATACTCAAAAATATCAGGACTGGCACAATCACTCGAATATGGGGAACTAACCATGATGATAGATGGTTTTTCTCTGAAATATGCAAAAAAAAGAAGACGTTTTTAATAACATTTTATTGTTAAAAAAACGGCTGTAACATTGCTGGAAATAAGGCTTTTGATGTGTATATTTACATCATGGAAAACGGAGAAACAGTAACCATATCGAAAGCGGAATATCAAAGATTTTTAAACTTTGAGTCGGAGATTGCCTTGCTCAAGCACAAGCTTGCCGAATTACAACGTATGCTGTTTGGGCAAAAGCGCGAACGCTTTGTTACCCCCGACCCTGCACAAGGTGTACTTTTCGATTTTCAGGAAGAAGAAGTCCCTGAAAAAGAGACAGAGAAAATCACCTACGAACGCATCAAACCAACAAAAAAGAAAAAACACCCGTTGCGCGCCGAACTCCCTCCACATCTTCCACGCAAAGAAGAAATCATAGAGCCTGAGAATCTTCCTGAAAATGCCAAAAAAATTGGTGAAAGCATTACCGAAATACTCGAATACGAACCGGCCAATATCTATGTACGTAAAATTATCCGTCCGAAATATATTGTTGAAACCAACGACGAGGCAACCCAAATAACCGTTGCCCAACTTCCCTCGTTGCCTATTCCTAAAGGAAATGCAGGGGCATCTATTATTGCTCATATTTTGGTAAGTAAATTTACCGACCATCTGCCTTATTACCGGCAGTCGAAGATTTTTAAACGTCAGAAGCTGCACCTTTCCGATTCAACCATTGGAGGATGGGCTAACAGCGCAATCAGCAACTGGCTTACTCCGCTTTGGGAGGCGATGAAAACCAAAATTACGGCAACCGATTACCTGATGGCCGACGAAACCCCGATACCGGTACTCACCGTTGACAAACCCGGGGCAACCCACAGAGGATACTTTTGGGTATATTGCGATCCGGTTAGAAAAATTGTTGTTTTCGACTACCAACGTACCCGCGGGAGGGAGGGGCCCAAAAAGTTTCTCAACAATTTTGCCGGTTACCTGCAAACCGACGGCTATTCCGCTTACGACAAGCTGGGCGATAAAACGGGCTTTCTGGCATGCATGGCACATGCCCGGCGTAAATTCGAACACGCATTAGATAACGCCCCCAAGCCTGCCGAACAAGCCTTGTTACTATTCCGTAATTTGTACGAAGTGGAGCGGGAAGCCAGAGATGCCGAACTCTCTTACGAAGAGGTCAAGGCACTGCGTCAGGAGAAATCGGTAAAGATACTCGAAGAACTTGAGAAGTTCCTCATTGAAGAACAATCCCGTGCATTGCCACGAAGTGCCATTGGGAAGGCATTGAACTACACCCTCCACCTGTGGCCCCGATTAAAACGCTATGTGAATGATGGTCGTTACAATATCGACAACAACCTGATAGAAAACAGCATCCGTCCGGTAGCTTTGGGAAGAAAAAATTATCTCTTTGCAGGTTCGCACGATGCTGCCGTTAATGCAGCAGTGGCCTATTCTTTGCTGGCTACCTGCAAGCTGAATAATATCGAACCTTTCGAATGGCTGAAAAATGCACTGGAAACAATTCCTGATTATCCGGTTAGTCAGCTGCACAAAATGATCCCCGGCAGTGATACTTAAAATTTTTTTCTTACAAAAGATGTAGTTCCCCGGACGGATACAGATCAACAGCATTTTTTAATTCACTTAACATCCCATAGTCTTCAATGCCATCACGGATTGCTTCCCATCTTTTGCTGCTCACCACTCCTTTTCCCTGATAGATAAGCAAATAATCGGACGTGCCTTCAGGTGCAAACCATGGATCGGCACTGGAAGTACAATAGCTCCAAAATCCTATCCCGGTTAATCCATGATGCCATGACAACCAGGACTGTGAGCGATAATATCCAAGCGGTGATAAATGTTTGGCATTTCCGATACATTCGTACGTCCAAATGGTTTTCCCCGTAGATTTTAAATACGCCAGTTTATCCTGCCCCTTGTTCAAAAGATATCCGCTTCTATTTGGGCACCAAATATCCACATAAGGATTCATACTTTTTAACTCTTCCATTGTGGCTGCACCCACCGGATCGGTATAAATCTGAGCTTTGGGATCAACATCCCGAATAGTTTTTCCAAAATCAATAAAACGATCGACATTATCATGAAGTCCCGGTTCATCAACAGGGTAGAATGCATATTGGCCATAATTTATCCCCATTTCCTTTAAATGCCCTATCCATGCTTTTAGCCATGTTTTATGTGCTTTTAGCCAAACAGGGCTAAATTGTTCTTTGGGTATTTTTAAACCACTCTGATAGGCAAGAAACAAAATCAAACCATCCTTAATGTGCTTTTTTACATATTCATCGTGTTTACGGTAATCTATTTTACCAATTAGATTACCCTCACTATCGAAATTCGCCACGGGGGCAAACTCAGGACTTGCCACAAATACATTGGTTCCGTGCTTAACTTTATCTTTAAAAGCTTCCTCTGAATAATCTTTAAGGCGTGAAGAATGAACATACCCCCAGTTGCAGAATCGAACAGCTTGTTTTTCGGGTAAAGCATTTTCCCAAACTTTAATAGTTACGGGAATATCTATCTGCTTCGACTCAACCTCGAGAGAATTAAGATGAATCATTCCTTTCCATGTTCCGGGAGAAAGTGCTTTTGTATTTACATTGACCCATAATTGACGCACATCCCAATTCGAAATTTGCATCGTTTGTGCCTGGTTTAATAAGGGAAGAGCATCAGCAGAATAATCTAAAGCCTGAGTTGGGACGTTTATTACCTCATGAAGTTCAAAAACATCTTTCGCCAATACTTCAGTAGAATCTTTCTCAGAAATTAAGGTAAGAGCTTCGATTCGAAGTGTTAACGATTTGTCCTTAAAATTAGCAATATTAATTGCTGCCGACTCAGTCTCACCCATAAAAGTTTCAATTGAAACTTCAGCTTTTTTCATGCGATTTTCCGTAATTTCATCCACGCCACCGAAGGGTGCCCAAGGGTTTGCCGAATAAGCAGCAAAACCTTTCTCAGCATCTTGGTTAGCCAAACTCATTTTATAAAAACAGGCTACTTCTTTTCTTAGCAAGAAAACAGAATTTTTTAATTCACTCAATTCCAACAGGGGCAAAGTTCCGGCCACATCTATTTTTTCTTCGATTTCATGCAAACGGTAAGAAAAAATAATAAGTCGATCGGCTGCATATTGATTCGGGTTAGGAACCTCTGAAATTGTGGCTTTTATTTCAGCAAGTTTCCTTTTAATATCGGCGATATCTTTTGCAAAAGGCACAACATAAAAAGAATGTTCCTTTTGAATTATTGTCTTGTCCTTCTCCAATAATTTCGCAGAAAACCCAAAATTCAAAGCATTTCTACCATAAATATTATAGTTTATTTTTTCTGAAAAAAGTGTATCGTCAGAACTTATCTCCTTATCGTTTTCAACGCCGTTTTTGTTGAGTGTTAATTTGAGTTTTAAACTCTTTTTAAGAGGATTATGTACAATCACTTTAAAAATATTATCCCCAACGTAAACACCGCCAAAATCAATCTCCATATTGGCATTTGCAATTTTATTGTCTTTCTGGATCATACTTCCTGTACGTTGGGAGTTACATCTATATTCTGCAAAAGGGATAACCTGTTTTGAACTCTGATTTTGACTGGCCCAGTTAAAAGCCATAAGTGCCGAACTTGCACCGCAAACAACACTTAAATTTCCGTTGCCCTTGAAATCTACGATGGTTGGGGAACCATTCATCGCTCCTTTCAAAGGAATTTGCTCTTTCAGAGAACCATCGTTATTGTACACAAATAACATTGAGCTGTATCCGGCAATCAGGATTTCAGGTTTAAAATCACCGTCAATATCGGCAATAGTTGCCGACCGTCGAACGCGTTGTGCAATATTTGAAGTCCAGAGAACACTCCCCATATTATTTAAGGCAACAACATCGCCAAGCAAATCAGCAACAATAATTTCCATCTTATCATCACCATCCAAATCACCAAAACTTATCGCATCATGTATTTCGCCCCGCATTTTGTATGACCATTGTTTTTTTCCACTATTACTAAAAATGGTGAACTGTTTTCCTGTTCCAACAAGGATTTCCGGAATATTATCACCATCAATGTCACCAATCAAAGGACTTGAACCTGATGGTTTTTCGCCGTCAACTCTCCAAAGTTCTTTCCCATTTTGTGAGAAACAAATTAGTGGGGAACGATCGCTGCCGATTAAAATATTTTTCTCTCCTTTCTCTGTAAGTTTCCCAATGGTAGGGGCAGAATTAAATTTATCCTCAAACTTTTTACTCCAGTGAACAGTTCCATCCTCATTCAAACAAAATAAATTTCCATCACTATCGGCAGCAATTATTTGTTTTGCCCCATTGTTTTGAAAATCTGATACAGCGAGTGAGGTGCTTCCCCATTCGATAGGCGACGGTAATTTATAGTTCCAAATTAATTGCCCCGAACTGCCGTTTAAACAAATAATATTCCCATTATTTGTCAGAACTAAAACCTCTAATAATCCATCATTTTTCAGGTCGGCAATAACCGGAGGAGTTGAAATTGGTTCTTTTACATCGATGTACCAAATACGCAAACCGAGTGAATTAAGTGCCAATACGCGACCGGTTACTGTACAGAAGACTAAATCTTTCACACCATCGCCATCGAGATCACCAACAGCTGGCGATGTATCTACAAATCCTGCTAAAGGACGATAACTCCACAGCTTTTTTACCGATGCAATGAGATCTGAATTTAATAAAATAAACAGTAGGGTAAATAAAGCAAATAAAAACTTCTTAAAACCCGAGAACGAAATACGGTTCATTTTTTCTTTTAGTTGATTAGTCATATTATTCCTTCATTTTTAGAATTTCAACATCCGACTTTTTTAAACTATTACAAATGCAAGTTAAAGTTGATGCATAAGTAATGGTGTTATAGCATTTTATGTCTTTCATGCTTATAATCAATTTCGACCGAAAAATGTAATGAGTTCTAATCAAACTTATACCGCGGTCGATTTTCATTTTGTGATTCAAACCCAGGGTGACACTCGTACCTCGTTTACCCTGGGCTATATTATATTGCCCTTTCAGGGCATTCTCCTGTCATTCAACTTTATGTATATTGAAAAAACATACTCCTCACCATGGAGAAGAGCGTCATGCTTAGGCATTGTTACGAAATAACATGACCATTCTGGCTTGTTCTTTTGCACGCTAACTGCGTTAAAAATCCTCGCTATAGCTTTGGCTATGACTACGTTTTTTGCCTTGTTATCGCACAAAATAACATCGCCAGCTTTGTCCAACTTATTTCGTAATAATCCCTTAGCACAACATTCACCTGTATTTACTTTTCCGTATTATTTTTCTTAAAATCTTCAATAGCATCGTCCACATCATCCATTTCAGGACCTTGCTCAATTTTTCTCCAATCAATTGTTTTGTGGTATTTTTTCATCGAAAGTTCTGCATCGTAAATACGATCATCGTGGCGTTCCAAAGTGTAAGGCGTAAAATCAGGTTTGTCAGTAAAAAAATCTTGCAACAACGATCCTGTTAAATCAAAATGATTTACATAAGGTACATTCAAAATATTGTATATGGTTTTAAGTATAGCCCCAAAGTTGGCATGTGTATGCGAAACATAACCTTTTTTAACGTAAGGTCCTGCCATCATAAGAATAGATCGATGTGCATCAATGTGGTCAACTCCTCCCTGCGGATCATCTTCGGTAATAATTACCAGCATATCTTTCCAGTACTTCGTTCTCGATAAAAAATGCAAAACACGGCCTACAGCAAGGTCATTGTCAACCATATATGATTGTCTGTATGGATATCCCTGTTCCGGATCGGGACTGGTACCATGATCATTCGGAATCATCATGGTTACAAGAGGAGGCATTTCATCGTTGCCATCTATCCACTTTTTTGTGAATTCTGTTTCAAACTGATCCATCCTGTACTGATCGGGAATAGACATATTGAACCCAGCATAATTATGACTGGTCCTTATGAACAGTGCATTTTGCATGGGTACCATAACTCCGTGAGCAGCTCCGGTGTTGGTATCGAACCACTCTTCTCTTTGATGGCCGCTTTCATTCGCCTGCCCAAAATTATAAAAGTCAACATTCTGTCTTTCCAGTGCTTCCCAAAGTCCGCCAATCTCTGCATAATCTTCCGGGTCAACACTTCCAATCGTGGATGGAAACCGGCGTCCTTCTGCTTTAGAAAAAAACATGGCGGTCTTGCTTGTACTGGCATTCGATTCTACCCACTCGTTGGGAATCACCCCAACCAACCAATGGTGACCATGCACCGAACCATCGCTATCGCAATAATAATTGTCAGAAAAAGAAAATTGTTTAGCCGCTTTTATATGGTTGGGAGCAATTCTTAAATTAGGAAACATTTTTTGTAGGGAATCGGGCAAAGTGTAAGTATTATTAATGCCGTACCGGGCCAAAGTACTGTCACCAGCAGCACCTTTCAATTGGCCAAAAACCTCGTCGTACGTTCTGTTTTCTTTGGTGATATATACCACATGTTTAATAGGGCTTTGACGTAAACCCGGCAATGGGGGCAAGGGATTTTTCCCATCATCGGCAATTGTTGTTTCAATAAAAGTATTATCGATGGATTGCTGTGTATATTTTGCCAGTTCTTTGTTAGACGGCATTCTTACTTTTTGGAAACTTCCCAACTGGATTTGATTAACAGAATTACCTTGAATTGGTGCGACAAAACCAACACCCCCATTGGGACCTGCACCCAAGCCCCTGCAAGTAATAATGTAAATATATTTTTCATCGTTTGACAACTCTACCCTGGTTGGGCCCCATCCTGAGGGTATCAATCCTTTCGTAGTCCTGGTTGGAATATCGATTACTGCTACCGCGTTAAATCCTAAAAGTGCAACGTACAAGGTTTTTTCGTCTTTGCTCATGGTAATTCCAAAAGGCAATAATCCACGTAATTTATTGATACGTTTATCTACCTTAATTGGAATATGACCTACAATTTTTTGGGTTGAATAATCAATTATTGCAATGTTGTCGTTTGTGGCATTTGTTACATAAGCAAATTGTTTCCCCACAGCAATTGAATTCGGGCTTGCACCACCTACAACTTCTGCATCTTCAACAGTTTCACCAATTAAGTATCCTGTTTTAAATTTGTTGATTACCGTGTTTTTTTCCAGATCAATAGTAAATACGCTCATGGCATCGGGATGATTTGGGCTTCCTAAGCCTGGAATTTGTTTGCCTTCTACCAATGTTCCGTTGATTGATTCGGGAGTATTATTTCCATACGGATGGTGCGAAATCATCAGATCGTTGATGTTGTGCGGCGTAGCACCTATAATTAGCGGATAAGAATACATACCTACATTTGCCACAAATGCTTGTTTCTTGTCGGGACTCATGGCAATGCCAAAAGGCTGCCGACCTACTTTGATAGAGGCGGTAACTTTTTTTGTTTTTAGATCTATACGGACCAACCTAAAATTCCCCCTGTCGAGTACTAATAATTCATTTTTATCCGGATTAAACATTAGATCCGACGTAAAACTGTCCCGGTAGTCTTCTCCATTTACTTTACCATTAAGCGAGATGGAATCTTGTCGGACAAGGTTTTCAAGGTCATATTTAATTACTGCACCATTGTCACCCCCACTTAAATAGACCGACTTAGAATCAGTTGAAAAGGCAACTCCTAAAAATGAACCTTTTGACAGAGGAGAATGTATCTTTCCATCATAACTCGGAATTCTTGTTGCATTTAACGATATTAAATCGATAATCGAAAATACACCGTTATGCAGTGTTACTGCTTTTTTCCCATTGGGTGAAATTGCCATTCCGTACGGGTCATTTGTAATAAGCAATACTTCACCAGCGGGTGTAGCATATCTACCACTTGGGAGTACCGTAACTCCATTTACATCTAATTTACAAAATTGATCTTTGCCCGGCACCTGTAATATTTTTACCGTTTTTACGGGTTGACTGCAACTAATTAATAGCGCGACAAGAATTGCTGATAAAATAAATTTAAGTTTCATTTGTTTAAAAATAGATTTGAGACTATGAGTATTTAGTATTGAGACCGGAAAAAAGAAAAAATCTTCACTCCTTTTAGTTGTTATCCTTCGTGCTGAAAATATTATCATGTTCGTTTTATTTGTTTATTTAACCTGAATAATCCACAAATTGTTCTATTGTAAAGCCAAACTACTATGATTAAAGGCGATGCTCAATTCCCGATTCTCGAAATAGCTAAGGCATTGTTACGAAATAACATGACCATTCTGGCTTGTTCTTTTGCACGCTAACTGCGTTAAAAATCCTCGCTATAGCTTTGGCTATGACTACGTTTTTTGCCTTGTTATCGCACAAAATAACA
>JAKIST010000147.1 GCA_021648495.1 Draconibacterium sp. | reverse complement strand
GTTTTTTTGGTTTTTAGCAACTTGATAAATTTGCGTATAGCCATGTTTATACAAAGATTTAGCAAAGAAGATAAAAAGCAAAAGAACAAGTTAAAAAGGAGTAGTTATTGTTTTACAATGCCTAAGCTACAAACCCGTGCTAATTAAGAAGGTTGCGGCGAAGGCAATAATTGCATACAACTCGGGAAATACGGCAAGCACCATTGTTTTTCCGAAGATAGGATGCCCGGAACCTATTCCTGCAATTCCCGATGCACAAACGCTGCCTTGTTTTATCCCGGACATAAGTCCTACAAATCCTAAAGCAAGCCCGGCTGCAAAAATTGAAGCTCCCTGGTACATGGATATAGATAAAACCCCATCAACAACAAAACCTGAAAGCTTTGCATTGATAATGAAAAATCCTGCAAAACCATAAAGCCCTTGGGTCCCGGGCAAAGCACTTAATAACATATAACTTCCAAAAGCTTCGTCATTTTTTTTCAAAGCTCCTATTGTGGCATTTCCGCCCGATGAAACACCGATTGCACTTCCTATGCCAGCTAAGGTAATCATTAGTGCAAGTCCAACATACGCAAGTATTACTGCTGTTGTCATAATTTTTCTCCTTTTAATGTTTATTAATAATTTATCTGTTTATATAATATATTCGTTTTGCTTTTTTACTATTTTGAAAAAGGTTTGTATTCTTTTCCACCACCTCTAAATCCAGCATTTTTATAAAATTCAACAAAAGTTAAACGCATTGGGTGAACGAACGAGCCAAGCGTAGCAATTAAAATATTTAGTGTATGGCCGAGCAGTAAAAAGATTACAAAAAGTACCGGGCCTAAAATTTTTGACGAACCCAGTATTTGCATGCCAATATCATTAATTACAAAACCCAATATCGCACTCGATAACCCCAACGCAAACAAACGGATGTAGGATAATATGTCGCCAAATATTCCGGTAACTGTTGAGTAAATATCCCAAATCCCCTTTCCTATCCGGGCAGGAATACTAACTTCCACATCGCTAAAAAATACTATTAAAAAACCTCCTATTGAAAGAATTGCATATAGAATTAAATTGTTTATAGCTATGTATTCTAACTTTGTAAGAACCATATAAACCCCAAAGCCTATAATAATTAATAACCATCCAAAAGTTGCGAGTGAGTGGGTGAACCCGTATTGTTTTATCTGATTTGCTGCTTTTATACACATCCCAAAAACAATTTGGGCTGCACCGAGAATCAATGCCAGATTAAACATATTGTCGGGGTTAAGGAACAGTTTCCTGTAATTTTCAAGTATTTTAATATCTGTTTCTATTAAATTAATGCCAAAGAATGTTCCTGTAATAATTCCAAAGAGAATAGTGGCCAATCCCAAAAGTTGTAATAAAGAGAGTAGTGGTTTAATTTCTTTTTTTGCTTTAAGTTTGTAAATACCTGCTCCTATTACAAACAATAATCCATATCCGGCATCTCCAAGGCAAAAGCCAAAAAACAGCATAAAAAAAGGCGCAAAGAACATTGTTAGGTCAAGTTCGGAATAAGCAGGCAACGAAAATAATTTTCCAATAGGCTCAAATAGTTTGCTAAACCTGTTATTTTGCATCAAAACAGGAATTTTGTCTTTTTTTGAGGCTTTCCCAATTATGTGTAATATGTTACTTTCATTTAAAAAATCTTCAATCCGTTCTTTCTTTGTATTTGGGACCCAACCTTCCAGTAACATTATTTTTTCTTCGGCTTGAGCATCGGTATTTAGCTTTGCTTTCTCGTATTCCAAATTTGCGCTTAATGCTTCTTTTGCTTTTGTAAGGAGCGGAATAGATGCTTTTGCAAAATTATCTAATTCGGTGTTTATCAGTAAAATGCTATTTTCCAAAACATTTGTACGACTTTCGATTTCGGAAAGAGAGTTTTCGGGTTGCTTAATTTCTTCAGCATCAATATTTAATTCTTTGTCGCCTTGTTGAATAGTTATGAAATAAATATAGTTACCATGCTCGGTTATTATTTCTGCATTAAATTCAGAAAGTAAGTTGGTGTTAAATTTATTTTTGGAGGCGATATAGAATTTAAGGTATAAATTTTTATCTTTTAGTTTTTTAATAATATCAACTGAAAAATCGCCCCAGAATTTTGCTTTTTGAAACTGTTTTTTCGTTTCGTATAGCTTTAGTTTAAGTGTTTCAAGTTCTTTTTGTTTTGCAATAATTTCGTACATTATTTTTGTTCCATCGGCATCAAGTATTTCTTTTTGTTGTTTTGTCCCTCTTCTTATTAAAAACCGAATGGTTTTTTCAAACTGGTTAATTTGAATGTATTTTTGTTTGAACTCATCGGATACTGTTTCCTCTCTTTCGACTATATGCAGTACCCCAACTTGTTGAAGCGATTCGAGAAAATCCTCATAATCCTTGTGAAAAACCAGGAACGTATATTTGTGCATCTTAATTATCATGTTGTTTCCTCCACTTTTTTCTGCTGACGCTTTTTTACAATTTTCTGGGCCGACTTCGACAGGTTCTCCTCATCTTCCAAAAACCGTTTTATTTTTAGGATGGCATCTTGATAACCCGGTATTTGTACTTTTTCGTACAGGTTTACTTTTTGTGTGGTTTTCCTCCGTGCATAATCGAGCAATACCATTTTCCGCGTAAAAAATTCCTTTTCGATAACTATTTCTACCAGCTCTTTAACAATTGAAATCCCTTTTGGAAACCATTTTGGTTTATCGAATAAGCTAAATTCTTCTTCATCGAAAATTACCTGTTCCAGGATTGGGGTTTTTACCCCCGCAATTTTTTTTGTCGCTATTCGAATATCACTAATGGCAATTAAATTGGGCATATATTCATTCCACAGACTTGCAGTAACGGCATATAATTCCAACTTTTTATTTAATTTATTTTTTAATCCATTCGTTTTGTCTTTTGCTTTTTTTACTTCCAAACGAAGTGCAGCTTCCTTGTTTTTAATAGTAGGAAGAACCTTTATGCGCATATTTAATTGCTTGTTAAGGCCTTGCAGGGATGTTTTATTGTATTGAAATTTTATTGCCATCAGTGCTTAATTCATAATTACTATACTGGAAAAATGAGCATTGGAACTTTTCCATTTGAAACTAACTTTTCCAATAAACTAAAGTGGAACATTTTATAAAACATGGATCTTTTCAATTTGGAAAATGAAATAATATCGATGTTGTTTTTAGTTACAAAATCATCGAATCCTCTTTTTACATTTTTGCTTTTAAAATGTTGGCATTCGATATTTTGCCCGCTGTATTTTTTTGCCAACATTTCATTTAATTTATCTATCTTTTTATGATGGTGCAGGTTATTATTTACATCCACGTGAATACAATGAACCTCTTTTTCAAATGATTTTAAAATATCAAGAAGCTTATCGAGCGAAGAACCGTCAGCTTCATAAAAGTTGGTTGCGTACATTACGCTTATTTTTTCTTTTCTTTTAAAAGTTGCAAAAACCGGCACTGTTAGTACTGGATATTTTGAACATTCAATAATTTCAACAAGGGTTTTGCTGTTAAACTCACTCTTTTCATTTTTTGTTCCCCGTGTTCCCATTACAATAACATCAGGTTTATACCTTTTGGCGGCATCGATAATAACATTTTGTGGGGTTCCTTTTAATATCCGATAATGAAGCTTAACAGTATTGAACAATTCTTTGGGAATGTGCTTTTTCAGATCCTTGCTGAATTCCACCAGTTTAAATTGCGCCTCTTCGCAGGCTTCGCTCAATTGCAATTTAACATGTTTTTCCCAGGAAGCTGTGTGTCTCATACGAACATTCAACATCGGATCTTTATAAACGTACAACAATTTTATTTCGGCATTTATTTTTTCGGCCAAAGCAAATACATATTTACATAGTTCAAAACAATCGTCGCTTAGTTCTACCGGAAACAGAATTTTTTTCAATCCTTTGAAAGAGCTGTTTATATGTGCCTTGTTTAATTTATAATCTTTATAAATTTGCATCAATAATTTTACTGCCTTCTCCGATTGCCAGGTCATAACATTTAAAAGTACTTCATCGGGATTGTATTTACTTCCGATGGTTAATTCTTCGTTGGTAAAGAAACATTCAATACCTTCAGATTCAAGTTTGTCTTTAACAAAACTTCCTAATTGGGGCGTTGTAATTCTCAGTATTGTAACCAGTTGATTTTCCATACCTTTCTAATTTTTGAAATGCTAATTACTTTTTCGTTTTCCGTATTTTTCAATCAGCTCAGATTTAATGCCCGTTTCGGCATCCGAAAAATATTTATTGAATAAAAACCATCCGGTATCAATCATTGTGTCAATTTCTATATTGATATCAATGGCCAACAGTTTTTCAGAATATTCCTTAGCAAAATCAATCGTTCTTTTATCGTAATCAGTTAGATCGAAACCATTTTCAATTTTGGTTTTTGCGTTGGCAGCATCAGCATAAAGGCGGATGGCCGTATTCATAACCTGTGGGTGATCTTCACGTGTTTTCTTTCCAATAACCAATTGTTTTAATCGCGATAAACTGCGGAACGGGTCAATAATTACTTTTCCAATATCTGTATCTTTTCTTAGGAACAATTGCCCTTCGGTAATATATCCTGTATTATCAGGGATAGCGTGCGTAATATCGCCGCCCGAAAGGGTTGTAACGGCAATGATTGTGATTGAGCCGCCATCGGGGAACTGTACTGCTTTTTCATACAGTTTGGCTAAATCGCTGTAAAGCGAACCTGGCATACTGTCTTTTGATGGAATTTGATCCATTCGGTTTGAAACAATACTAAGCGCATCGGCATAAAGTGTCATGTCGGTTAAAAGAACAAGTACATCCTGATGTTTTGCGGCAAAGTATTCTGCGGTGGTCAATGCCATGTCAGGAACTAGCAAACGTTCTACCGGCGCATCTTCAGTAGTATTTACAAAACTTATAATCCGGTCAATTGCCCCTGCGTTTTCAAATGTATTTTTAAAGAAGAGGTAATCGTCGTTGGTTATTCCCATTCCGCCCAAAATAATTTTATCGGCTTTTGCACGTAAAGCCACCATTGCCATAACTTCGTTATAAGGTTGGTCGGGGTCGGCAAAAAACGGTATTTTCTGGCCGGTTACAAGGGTGTTGTTCAGGTCGATCCCCGCAATTCCGGTTGCAATTAATTCCGATGGTTGTTTGCGGCGGACCGGATTTACCGATGGGCCGCCAATTTCAACCAATTGCCCATCTACTTCCGGTCCGCCGTCAATGGCTTGCCCGTAGGCATTAAAAAACCGTCCACATAATTCTTCGCCTACCATTAATTGCGGTGCATGGCCCAGAAAAACCACTTCCGCATTTGTGGGTATTCCTTCCGTTCCTGAGAAAATCTGCAGGGTAACTAAATCTCCCTGGATTTTTACTACCTGTGCCAGCCGGTTATTTACCGTGGCCATCTCTTCGTTCCCAACCCCGGTTGCGCGCAACGAGCAGGTTGCCTTTGTAATTTGGTCTATTTTGGTATATATTTTTTGAAATGCTGTTGTTCCCATTATTAATTCTTCTTTAGTAAGTTTTGTTTATTAATTCTTCTACAACCGCTCTTTCTTTTATTAATATTTGCAATTCATCTTCAAATTTTTTGAATTTATCTGAGTGGAATTCTGAGTAATTCATCTGTTTGAAAACGTTTATAATTCTTTTGTAGTAAGGATTCACCTCTTCAAAAGAATCGAATTCGAATTGCATTTTGTAAACCCCTAAAACTTTATTCATCATATATCTTTGCCTTTCGATAGGAGTGGAAGCATCTACTTTATCAAATGCATCCTGCTGGAGGATAACGAAATCGATGATCTCTGACTTCCAAAAAATTTGATGATATTCGATAGGCACACCATCGTCTCCTAAAATATTTATTTGTTCATAAGCTTCATGTCCGCGGATGAGGATATTTTTTGCCAGTAAAATATTGTCAACCCAATCGGTAGAAATATTTTCTTTCATGTACTTAATAAATTCGGGATATTCGATGTATTTCGAATAACTGTCAACGGCATCAATTGCCGGGTATCGTTTACGGTCGGCACGATTTTGAGAGAGTGCATAAAAACAGCGGGCTGCTTTTTTTGTTGCTTCTGTAACGGGTTCTTTTAAATTTCCCCCGGCTGGCGAAACGGTGCCTATAAAAGTAACCGAGCCTGACACTCCATTGTTTAGGGACACATACCCAGCGCGGGCATAAAAATTGGAAATAATTGCGGGCAGATCCATTGGAAATGCATCGGGGCCGGGCAATTCTTCCATCCTGTTCGACATTTCGCGCAATGCTTGTGCCCAACGTGAAGTTGAATCTGCGAGAAGCAAGATTTTCAATCCCATCGAACGATAATACTCAGCAATTGTCATTGCAGTATAAACCGATGCTTCGCGCGCGGCTACCGGCATGTTCGACGTGTTGGCAATAATTGTGGTGCGTTCCATCAATTTTCTGCCTGTGCGCGGATCGTCGATTTCCGGGAATTCAGCAAAAATTTCAACTACTTCGTTGGCACGTTCACCGCAGGCCGCTACAATAATCATATCTGCTTCGGCTTGTTTTGAAAGAGAATGTTGCAAAACGGTTTTGCCTGTCCCAAAAGGTCCGGGGATAAAACCTGTGCCTCCTTCAACAATTGGGTTGAGGCTGTCGATAACCCTGATCCCGGTTTCCATAAAATTGAAAGGGCGTGGTTTTTCTTTGTATGCTTTTATAGGAATTTTCACCGGCCATTTCTGTACCATGCTAACTTTTCGTTCATCACCGTTTTCAGAAGTTATAACTGCAATAGTATCGTTAATTTTATATTCACCTTTTGCACTTACTTCTTTTACAATGAATGTTCCGGAAAAACTAAACGGTACCATTATTTTATGCTGGATCCAGTTTTCTTTTACTTCGCCAAGCCACGAACCGGGCAGAACTTCGTCGCCCACCTTTGCCAGAGGGGTAAATTCCCAAAGTTTATCATCTTCAAGGGCAGGTGTGTAGTCGCCTTTTTTAAGAAAAACACCTTCCATTTTATCCAAATCGTGTTGCAAGCCATCGAAGTTTTTCGATAGGATTCCCGGTCCCAGTGTGGCTTCCAACATGTGCCCGGTAAATTCAACTTTGGTCCCAATTTTTAAACCCCGGGTACTTTCAAAAACCTGGATGTACGCGTTGTTTTCACCTATTCGGATTATTTCGGCCATCAGTTTTACATCGCTCATATTTATGTAGCAAATTTCGTTTTGCATAACCGGCCCGTCAACAGCAACTGTTACCAAATTCGAAATTATCCCAACAACTTTACCTTTTGTGCTCATACAGTTTTATTTTACAGTGCTAAATTCCTCTGGGAATGTGTAGCTAAGTTTTAATTCTTCTATTAATTTATTTAAAAGAGCTTTTCCAGTACCCTCATCTAATTTCATCCACCGTTCGACAATGCCAAGTTTAATAATGTAACTTATTATTTTTTCAATAGTGAAATAGTGGAAAAACGTTTGCTCATCAAGGTAAGCCCACAATAATTTATCTATTTCTTTTTCTCGTACTTCGGGGCTTGTATTCAATTCAGCAACACGAAAAACCTGATCAGCGAAAGGAAGTTCTTCTTCGAAAAGCTCATGTTTTAAATTCATGTTCAGAAGCAACGAGTACACCGTATTATTTTCACCGACCTGTATTAAATGTTTTTCAGGAGAATAGTTAAACTGCTTGCAATTGAAGGCAGTTAAAATGTTTTTAATATTCAGTTCGAACGTAAACCACTCGTTTAAAAAATTGTTTTTAGATGTTGTGGCATGTTCATAAAAAAGGCTTTGCAGTTTATTGTCTATTTGAAGGTTCAACTCACGAACCTCCAATTTTTTCACCCATTTTAAAAAACGGATCATATACTCCGGGATTTCAATTGGCTGTATAATATGGCTTTCCAGAAATTCTTTTTTGTAATTGCCTATTAAATTAAACGCATCATTTTTATTAAAAAGAAGGTTCAGTAAATTTTTATTGTCATTCGGCAGATATAGGTTTTTAATGAGGTTAAAATCAGTTTTGCTTAGTTGATATTTTAACTCGTTTCTAAAATCCAAACTACTAAATCCTTGCTTGCTTTCGTTAAAAAACAAATCGGGAAGACCAGCCACCAAACAGTAATAATTTTTTTTCAACATCCTCATTTTTTTTTAGTGAACGCTTGCATTATTGTTGTAGGCTTGTAATCTATTGACCAAAATTACATGCCCGTAAAATTTTCTTTTTTAACCCTCTTCAAGGGAAGAGGTTGGTAGGGGGTTTTCAAACAACAGTTTTTTTGTTCTGTCTTTAATGTATCCTTTAAAATAGTTTTCAAAGTCTTTGTCGGAAAAACCAATGATATAACTACCATCATTGGATCCGATTTTGAACCCGGTGGTAGTTTTGGAATCGAACAAAATGTTGATTCCCTTATTTAATACGTCAATTGCTTTTGTCTCAAAAAATTCAGAAAATTCCTTTTCATCCTTTTCAGGAAGGAGGATATTCAACCTAAATTCTTCCGGCTTTTGTGGGTTCCAGTTTTGGATTAAAGTGATAATTATGTTTTTTATAAATTCATTGTCATTAAAAGCTACTTTTACCGGCGGTTCAACTTGAGCTATAGTTACAAGGTTTGTGATTTGTTGTTTCAGTTTGCTTATAAATTGCCGCGCAGCAAGTTGTATTTCCGAGTTTGTATTCTTTTTAAATTCAGCCGCCTCAATTTTTGCCTGCTCAAGAATTTCCACCTCCTTAATTTCTGCTGCTTTAATTATTTTACCTGCTTCTTTTTTTGCGTCAGCAATAATTTGGTCTGCCTCAACCTTTGCTTTAACAATTCCTTCGTTATATATTTTTTCGGTTAATTCTTGAATTTTGTTTGTCATAGTATTGCAATTAGTAGATTAATATTTGTTTTGATTTTAAAAAAATATAGAATCGAGTGGGTTTTGTGAGTAGTTGACCGTGAATACCGGCATATTGCAACCATGCACAATTTTGGAAACAAATTTGCCAATTTTATTTCCAGAGAAGATCGATTCCTGATGGGTGCGGATAATTACCAATTCAGGTTTTTCTTCTTTTAGGCACTTCAAAATAGCCTTATATTTTTTTTGTTTATGGACTTTAAGGATTTTTACTTCGCACTCTATCCCTTGATCCCAAAATAGGTGTTTAATTTTTTCCGCGTTTTTAAAGGCAAGGCTTTTTTTCTCGTCAATATTGATATTGAGGGCAGAAACGATTTGAATTTTCGCACCAAACTTTTTGGCAAACAGAGTAGCCCACAAAAGGCGTTTTTTCATAGATTGCGAGATGTCGATCGGAATTACTATTTTTTTAATTTCACGCACCGGAAAGTCCTTGTTAACTGCTAAAACCGGACAATGCGATTGGCTTATAAATTTGTCAATTTTGTTCCAGTGCAATGCACCTTTAAAACTGCTT
Organism: Draconibacterium sp.; assembly: GCA_021648495.1. GTDB lineage: Bacteria > Bacteroidota > Bacteroidia > Bacteroidales > Prolixibacteraceae > Draconibacterium. Next base: position 801 of record JAKIST010000147.1, on the reverse strand, counting down.
TTACTTTTATCGACTACAATAAATCCATAACCTCCTCTTTGTGATTCTTCAATTAGGGTTGGCACAACATTTCCAGGCTTAACTCTTAAAATTATGTTTTTGGGGATTTCTTTTTGAATGACATTTTTAACAAAATTGTTTAATTTTTGTACCGCTTCATTTTCTATGCTTTCCACATTTTTAGCCTGAAATTTCCGGGAAAAGAGGGAAGGAGCTTTAATTACATTTAAAACAAATATTCGCATCCCGAGAGTTTGCTGGAAATACAACGCCTCCTTCAATACTAATTCCCCTTCATTGTTTTGAGGGATAAATGCCAGGATACTATTTAAATTGTTGCTCATATCTTAGTAATTTTTTATCATGTTGCGTAAAATCTCAAATGTAAAAGATATAATATGCCAACTTCCATCAGAGAAATCTGCCAAAATAAAATTTGTAGTTGTTCTTTTTTACTAATCTTTCACTTACGTTTTCCGTAAAATAATTTTTCACCAAAGTTATGATAGAAGAATCCTTTTAACGACGGGTGCATCCCTACTTGTTATAAGGAATAACCCCCTATAAAAAGTAGGTATTTGCCTACCTGTTAAACACACCTTGTTTTACTATATTTGAAAAAATAAAGTTAGTGGATGAAATACTTTCACAAAAAATTGATTTAGAAAGTTATTTGTTTAGGGTTTGTGAAGAAATAACATGACTGGAATTGACGAAGTTATTTTGTGCGATAACAAGGCAAAAAACGTAGCTATAGCCATAGTTACAGCGAGGCTTTTTAACGAAGTTAGCGTGCAAAAG
>JAKIST010000146.1 GCA_021648495.1 Draconibacterium sp. | reverse complement strand
ATTTAATTTTAATTTGCCGCTTAACCTAAGGCATTGTTACGAATTAACATGACCATTCTGGCTTGTTCTTTTGCACGCTAACTGCGTTAAAAAACCTCGCTATAGCTATGGCTATGACAGCATTTTTTGCCTTGTTATCGCTCAAAATAACATCGCCAGCTTTGTCCAACTTATTTCGTAATAATGCCTAAGTTGAGAATGTTAATCGCTTAGCGAGTTGTAGAATATGCGGCACTATTCAGTTGGTATTACTACTCAGCAAGTATAAAATACTGAAATATAAATGTTTGCCACAGATTCACAGATTGAATTTTGTTTATTTTATAAATTTTATCAGAGAAAACCACCTTTCGAGGTTTTTAAATTTGTGAATCTGTGGCTTTTAAGGTTTGTACAGTTGCTGAGTAGTTACCTTTTATTAATGTATTCACGCCTTTCCGCCTTACTGCCCGAAAACAAACGAAATAATATTGGCTCCCATTTTTAATGCTTTTTCGCGTAATTCTGCCGGATCCTTGTGAACCTCCGGATCTTCCCATCCATCACCTAAATCGCATTCGTAAGTGTAAAGGCAAACCAGACGGTCGTCAATAAAAATCCCAAATGCCTGAGCTGGTTTCCCATCGTGTTCATGAATTTTTGGCAATCCATTGTTAAAATCGTATTTCTGATGAAAAATTGGGTGGGAGGGAGGAAGTTCAATTAGATCTTTATCAGGGAAAACCTTTTTTATTTCGCGCCTGAAATATTTATCGAGGCCGTAATTATCGTCAACATGTAAAAACCCCCCTGCTTCGAGGTAAAGCTTTAAGTTTATTGTTTCGCTTTCCGATAAAATAATATTCCCGTGCCCGGTGAGCTCCACATACGGAAAGTTAAATATTTCGGGGCTACCAATGTCAATAGTCGATGGTTCGGGGTAAATATTGGTTTTTATATTTTTATTGCAGTACTTAATGAGATTTGGCAAGGCAGTTGGGTCCGAGTACCAATCTCCACCGCCATTGTATTTTATCAGGGCAATTTTAACTCCCTGGTTTTGGGCTGCAATAGTGTTCCCAATAAGTATCGTAAAAAGAAAAAGCAGAATCCTCATGTTTCAAATTTTCCGAAAAATACAATTCATTATTGAATTAGAATATTATTCGTTCACTAAATTTACAATATGACATGCAACTATTCCTGCCGTTTCTGTACGAAGCCGTGCAGATCCCAGCGAAATCTCCATAAATCCATTTTTTTTGGCAAGTTGTACTTCTTCCGCACTAAAATCTCCTTCCGGGCCAATAAGGATTACTGCGTCTTCATTTTTCTGAATGTAATTTTTTAAATGCAATTTATCTCCGTTGTTGCAATGTGCAATGTATTTGTTTTGGTAATTTGTGCGGGAAATAAATTCATTAAAATTGGTAAGGGAATTTAATTTTGGAAGATATGCTTTTAGCGATTGTTTCATCGCAGCAACTAATATCTTTTTCAATCGTTCCGGCTTAATTACTTTTCTTTCAGAGTGCTCAGATAAAAGTGGTGTGATTTCATCGATACCAATTTCGGTACATTTTTCAAGGAACCATTCAAAGCGGTCGATATTTTTTGTGGGTGCAATGGCAATGTGCAGTTTAAAACTTTTTTTCTCAAATTCCTTAATCGAATTTGTGATTGAAAGCTTGCATTTTTTCGGCTGTGCATCTGCTATTTCAGCCTCATAAAAACCGCCTTGGCCATCAATTAATTGAACTTGGCTGCCTTCAGTCAACCGCAAAACCCGAACTGCATGTTTCGATTCGGTTTCGTTCAGGATTACTTCGTTGCCCGATATATTAGGTATATAAAATAGTTGCATTTTTTGGTTTAAAGTTATTGTAAAAAAGTTAAAGCCTTGTCGAAAATATCGTTTCGCTTAAAGTTTCGGATATAGAACTTTCAGTGGTTTTATACAAGATGTTGCAGTAATGAATATTCGAAAGAAACTCCTTAACAAATGATATTGAAATGGAATTCCTCATTTGAGAGAGTTAAAGAGAACTGTTATTTAAACATCTTCGGAACAAACTGAAAAGCCATTTTACCTGTACGTGATTTTACATCTTTCCACGAATCGACATTAAATTCTATGCCAACCGCAGAACAAGTGGGCATATCATTTTCAAAATGTTCCAGTAAATTATTTACGAAATAATAAAAACCGGGATTGTGCCCAAAAAAGAAAACTGTTTCTGTTTCGTTCGGTAAATCCTGAATAAATCCCAAAAATTCGTAAGTTGTTAAACCTTCGTAAATTTCCTGAACTTCGGTGATATCGTTTTTATTGAAATTAAGGGATTCAGCAAAAATTTGAGCTGTTTTTAGGGCTCGTTTTGCCGGGCTGGAAATCATTGCATCGGGTTGAATGTCTCTTTTATTTAGAAGCGTGCTGATCAGTTTTGCATCGTTTTTTCCCCGATCGCGCAGGTCGCGGTTAAAGTCATCTTCGTAGCCAAATGGCACCGCTTTTCCGTGTCTCACAATTACTACTGTTTTCATTGTTATTGATTTTTTGTTATCTCAAATTGTATGTTTAAAAATCTTTCTTGCATACAAGCAAAATTAGTTTATTTTGTGGTCACAACTGCAATGAATAATTGACTTTTTTTATGAAACGCATCGGATTGTTATCGGATACACACGGATTTATACACGACCGGATATATACTTTTTTTGAAAAGGTTGATGAAATTTGGCACGCCGGAGATTTTGGAAATATTGAAACTGCCGATAAATTGGCTGCCTTTAAACCGTTAAAAGCAGTTTATGGGAATATTGATGGGCACGCACTGCGAGTGGTTTACCCCTTGCACCAACGTTTTAAATGCGAGGAGGTTGATATTTGGATAACCCACATTGGAGGGTATCCCGGGAGATACGAACGATATGTAAAACCAGATATTTACACCAAATCGCCCGACCTTTTTATTAGCGGGCATTCGCATATCCTAAAAGTTATTTACGACAAAAAACTCGATTTTCTCCACATGAATCCTGGAGCTGCCGGCAATACCGGATATCATAAAGTTTGCACCGCCCTGCGTTTTGTAATTGATGGAAAAGATATCCGCGATCTGGAAATTTGGGAGATGAAAAGGAATGATTTGGTTATTTGAATTCGTTTGAGTATTTACCTTTGAATCAAGTATATGATTTTTAATGTAGTTGTCTGTTAACTAAAGGGTTCAAGCAACTTTCCGATAATTCTGTTGTTTTTCGACAATGAAAATATCTTTCCAATTTTATCGGCCAAGGATTCCATCTTTTAAAGAAGAAATGGAATCCTTTTTTTTTTTATAAGAGTTCCTGCCAGTTCAGAAACTACAACATAAATTTTGCCACCTTCAAAATCAGGAATTTCGTTTGGGTCAAGAATATATTTTCAGGTAGATGCTATTTTTTCGACTGAATAATTTTTAGGCACATCTGAACCGAATCCCGAATATCAACTCCAATGGTTGCTACTGAATTTTTGTCAGACAGTGGTTCTTCAAAAGGAGATGATACGCCAGTGAAATTACTAATTCTTCCATCGGCAGCTTTTTTGTAGTGTCCTTTTTTATCTCTTTTAATACATTCTTCGAGTGGAGTATTTACGAATATCAAGTTCAGGGGAATTTCTCCTACAATTTGTTGTATTAATTGCCGAAACCCGATAAGTGGGGTAATTAACGAACATACTACCCAATATCCTTTTTGCGCCAGCATTTTTGCTATTTCAGCTGTTCTTCTGATGTTTTCTTCACGGTCTTTAATCGAAAATTTAAGATCTTTGTTTATTCCCTTGCGAAGCTCGTCACCATCGAAAATTATGGTTTCAATTCCTGTATTTTCCAGCTCATTTTTCAAGTGAATCCCTATGGTAGTTTTACCCGAACAGGGACGCCCAAAAAGCCAAACAATTGTCCCGGGGTTTATTCTTCCATTATTTTTAATCGATTCCATTTTAACTTGTTCTTATACTCTTTGTTAATATTTGAGTTAAAAAAGCAAAAGTCCGATAATTCCTGAGGCAGGGATTAAATAAACTACATTTATCTTAAATTTCACCGAAAGAATGACTACTAAAACAAAAATGGAGAGTGTCTCCCATCGTAATTCCACACTTTTACCAATGGTGAATGCCGCAGAAAATATCATACCAATAACTGCAGGTCGGATTCCTTTGTAAATAGCATTTATAATACTCGATTGTTTCATTTGGCTGATAAATCGCGAGCAGAAAATCATTAGCATTCCTGGAGGGGTAAAAATAGCGAGTGTTGCCGCAAATGCTCCTGCCAAACCAAAAACCTTGTACCCGATAAATGCGGCACTTATAAAAATTGGTCCCGGTGTTACCTGCCCCAGCGCAATGGCATCGGCAAATTCTTTAACGGTTAACCACTGCAAACCATCTACCACAACCGTCTGGATTGCGGGAATAATAACATATCCACCACCAAACAGGGTTAAACTCATTCCGGCAAAAGTGAATATCAAGTTTCGTATTATTTCAATTTTATGGAAAAATGAGCCTTTAAATAAATTGGGCAAAAACCACAGAACTATAAAAAATAATGCAAATCCGGCAGCTATGTAAATCCAGGTTTGCCAACTTTCTTTTTTTTCTTCCTGAAATATTTTTGATGAATTAATAGCTGCCGATTTACCATATATAAGATAGCCAGCAAGTCCTCCGGCAAGTATAATAAACAGGGTAGTAAAAAACGAATGAAAAAAGATTAGAGCGATGCCTGCGCAAATCAAAACAATAATTTGCTTGTAATCTTTCACATGTTTTTTTATCATGTTAAGCGCCACACTAATTATTATTGCTGCTATAGCAGGTAAAATACCAAGAAAAAATTTATTGAACAGGGGCAGCTCGTCGAATGTAAAATAGAGCCACGATAAAATGGTAATGAAAACAAACGATGGCAAAAGAATGGCAATCATGCTTACCAGCGCACCTTTTATTCCGCGCAAAAAATAACCAATGTTGATTACCACATTAAAAGCAACCGGTCCGGGAAGAATCGATGCCAGCGAAATACTGTCGAGAATTACCTCGTCTTCAATCACTTTGTCTTTTTCGACCAACTGCTTTTGCACCACCGAAATAAGTGCCATAAAACCGCCCCACGAAATGGTGCCTATTTTTAGAAAGGTGAAAAACAAATATTGTAACGAAATATGCTTTTTATTATCCATGAATTTAAATGTACAACTTCTATTTTCAATAAGTTCGGCAAATACTTATTCTTCGATTCATGAGTCTTTCAGGAAAGATTTATAATATTTCAAAATTACTTCCCCTGCAACATCAAGCGTTTCGCCCCAGGCAACAATACCCTCTTCATGTCCTCCCATCACAAGGATAGAATCCTGATCTGGTTGCGACATTGTAACTATATTCGTTATCTCCTTCGCCATTTCAGTAGTGCCATACAAAACATCAGTTGAAGTTGTATGCAATGAATTGAGGTATTTGTTCCACATGCCTTTATGATGGAAATGAATAACTGCTCCAACATTGGGGAGTGATTCATAAATTGCCGCATGGCTTAATGATTCAGCGGAGGCGTTTAATATTCCTGTGCATTTTAATGAATTTTGGTTAAATGACCATGAGGTTACCAACGCGTAATGTTTTTTTTCAAGTACAGGCAAGATCCCCGTTGCAGTACCTGAAATATAAAAGCTATTGGCAACCGCCCGAACTGAAATATTGCCATAACCAACACCGTTTGAATAAACTCCAATTAACCCGGATTCAAACATTAATTGCCTCCACTTTGACAATGATTCAAACGTTTGTGCCGAAAGGTCAATGTCTCTTTCAATCCGCTTACAATTAAACTTTATATAACCTTCATCGCTCATCTTTATAAATTAGGGTTCAAAACGGCTTTCTCCTGTGCAGCTCCTGAGAGAATGGATAGGCAAAAAATTAAAATTGCGATACTTATAAGTTTCATAAGTATATAACTTTGTTAAATATTCAAATATTTGAACTCTCCCTCTTCTCCCTCTCTACGCGGAGAGAGGGACGATAATGTCGTAGATGTTATCAGGGTGAGTATTCCCAATAAATTGTCGTTTTCAACCAACTCTTCTAAACAAGTCCTTTTGTAGCTGCTCTTATAAAATTATTTGCTCAGCAATCCGGGTTTCATTTGTTTCAATTCAAATTGTTAATTTAATTCGGAAATAGCCAAAATTAAAGCAAATGCTGTGTCGCTGTTTTTGGGGTTAAACAGAGTTCCCCTATTTTCTTTTATAATTTCTTGCAGTAATTTTTCAGCTTCAATATTTTTTTCTTCAAATTTTAGAGTACACCAACCGGCAATCAGATTGTCGGGATTTTCTTTTTCCCAGTTTGCCAATATTTTTTGCGCTTCGCTTTCTTTTCCTCTCTTTTTTAACAGAATAGCTCCGAGGTAATCACTCGATGAAGGCTTTGTAACATTTGTTGTAAATTCGATAATTTTATCCTCTAACTCTTCTACTTTTGCGGCATTCCTTTTTTTCTTCCAGTACCTGCTTTCGAGGTAATCTTCAATCCGTTCATCGGTTTGGTAAGGTTTTCCCACGCCAAGGTTTTCAGGCCATTTGCGTGCCTGGTCGATACGCGAAAGTGCTGTTTTATTTTTATTTTTTTGAAGTTTACCGATGGCTTCCATTAAACAAGCCTCGCGGTACGTTGTGCGTCCATAACTGGCGCCCTCGTTGGGTAATATTGTCGTTTTTGTAAGAATGTTCAATGCCTCCAAATAGTTCCCCGCAATCAACAGGTTTTTCGAAAACTGGTAAGCCAGTACATAATTCTCCGGGAATTTCCCATACCCTTTTTTTGTCCAACTCAAAGCGACATTATACTTTTGCTGCTCCTCATAATAATTCGACAAAGCCTTGTAACATCGCCACTCCTCCGGGTTTAACCCCTGGGCTTTTAGTAAATCGTTTTCGCCTTTATAATCTGTTTCACCGCTCAATAAATTGTAACGAGTTAAATAAAAAGCAAAATTCTGTGGTTGATCTCCGCACATCGTAAAATACTGTTTTGCCTCCTCAATGCGACCTTTGAACCAGGATATCAATCCGAGGTAATAGTTTGTTTTCCAGTTGCTGGCAGGCTCAAAATCTTTGAGTATTTCTGCGGTTTCTTCACGGAAAGGGAAAACAAACGAAATCGGTGCGCCCTCAAATAAATTATAAGCCGTTTTGGCTTCTTTAGATTTCCCGAGTTTTTTATAAACCCATGCTTTCCAAAGGTTTACAATCGGGTGGGAGGGAGCGGGCTCCAAAACTTGTGCGGCATTTCCAAATAAGCCGGTGCCAATATATTTGCTTGCTATTTCCAAATAACTTTCGTGTGGAAATTCGTTTGTAATTGTTGAAGTAAATGCAAACTTGTCTTCAGTTTTTTTAGTTATCAGGAACTTTTCGAAGGCAGCGAAATGGTTCAAGGGGTTTTTTTGAAGCAACTGCACTGCTAATTTTAAGGCAGCCTCTTTTTCACCTGCTTGCCGTAATGCAATTAAGCTAATTTGTGCGGCTTCTTCGTTTTGCAATCCGGCGTTAACAGCTTTCTCTGAATATTCACCTGCTTTTTGCCATTCGCGGTTAAGCAAAAATATTTCCGTCATTTGGGCAAGTGCTGCCGACCGAAATTGTAGCGATCTTGATGCCATGGCAAAACCATCGAGGGCATCGTAATAATTGCCTGTCTTTTTCGATGATAAGGCATAATAAAAATTGGCTTGTGGATTGTAAGCATCAACGGCGAGTACTTTTTTTGAATAATCGAGCGAGTGTTGATAATCCATTTGGCGGTAGAATAATTCAGATAAGCCATTAATGGCAGGAACAAAATAGGTATCTTTATTCAGGCACTCTTCAAAATAAATTTTCGCCTCTTTGTAATTTCTTTGTTTCGAGAATTCAACTCCTTTTGTATAAATTCCCCACAACGAATTCCAGTCGAAATTATTTTCTATTTCCATAGGCCGTGCGAGATTGGTTTTGTTCGCCGGAAAGTTGGCAAGTCGCTCGTTATCAATCCAAACAGAAAAATTATTTACATTTTTAATATTGGCAACTGTTTCAAAAACTTCCAGGGGTTTTAATTGAAGGGGTGCTTCAAACAGTTTTTCAGGACCGGAAAGAATACGTAACGTTTTATTCAGGTTTTGGTTGGCACAAAATTTCAGGGTTACTTTTCCGTTGGTATAATTCCACGCCAGCGCACCATATTTATTGGCATCGTTGATGGTTCCAATTTTATGTACCGGAAACCATTTCTCTGAAAACGATTCAGAAGTATTTGGCTCAAAAGCAAGGTGTTTAAATGGGCTGAATGTACTCCCAGCGGCAGCTTGATTAAACAGGAAACCACTCTGTATTTCTACGTACTGTCCTTTCCCTGTTTCTTTGTCGGTGAGCAAATCTTCCCATATTTGCCCTTCGCGCGACTGGCTCCACATCCATATTTTTTTGCCAGGTTTCTCGTCATATTCCGAGAAATGCACAAACCCAAAATCGGAATTTTCCCAGTACCCTCCAAAGTAATCGGTATATTTTCCCAGTACGTGGTACGATTTATTCCCTCCGAATTTATTATTTCCATAAACCGAAATATCGATACCATCTTCGCGGAGTGGAAATGTATGGTCATCGCCACTGTGACCGATGTAATTTGTACCGGGGTAGCAAAAGCGCAAATCGTCGCCGGCATCGGCAGCTGCATTCGACCAGTGATATAGCGAGGTGGATAAATCAGTGGGATTGTTCCATGTGCCGAGGGTTTCAAAATAGGCTTTGTTGGCTGGCAACTTTATTTCGACCACCCAGTTTGTGCGCGACGACAAATCCATGGCAGCCACAAAACAACTCTTGCTGCCATCGCTGTTTTCCCGTATTAAATAATCGACCGGCGATGCAGTAGTTGGGGCATGTCCAATTGACCCGAAATTAAACTCGACCCCTCCGGATGTCCAGGCACCGCGCATGGCAACGTCCCTGAATTTTATTACTTTATTGAAATAGAGATAATCTTTGCCCGAACTTTTTTCAATGGCACCCAACACTTTTCCACCAATTTCGGGGGCGACCAAAACTTTAATGTATTGATTTTCAAGAGTGACGATTTTCCAGTCCTGCATTTTTCCCTGGGCAGCGTATCCATCGAAACGGAAATACGGATAAATACGGGACATGTCCACAACCGGGTCGGGGTCGGAATAGGGGTAGGTTTTAAATGTTTGTGTCGATTCAGATATCTGTGAATCCTGCGAAAAGGCAGGTGTTTGACAGAAAAAAACTGCCAAACTCAAAATAATAATTTGATTTGTTTTCATGTTCATTGATTCTAATTTGTTTCGCAATATTTGTTGGCTTTTTATGCCACATTATAAATAATGGGATGCAAGGTCTTTATTTTCATTAAGATTTGCAACCATTTAATTTATTTGTATTTTTTTTTGAATTTCAAAATATATTTATTTGGATTAATATCTTGATAGAATTTCTTTTATTTTTTGTTCTTGCCCTTTTCTTCGTTCCATCCCAATCGGATCGGCAAAACGGTTAACCTTTTCTTTTAATAAATTATTCTCGTAGTTGAATGTTGAAATTTGTACCTCTGAAAATGGCTTTTCATTTAAGAGGTGCGACCCAATTAATTGGTATCCTAAACGTGTTAGCACATCACCAGCTTGTTTTTCAAAAATGGCAATTTCCATTTCCGAAAGTTCTTTTTTAAATTTATTTGAATTTCCACCCAAAATTGGCAGGACAACGTTTGCCCACATTTTACCGGCAATAGCTGTGTTTTGGGATTCTTTTGATTTGTAAAAATCAAAAATTTTGGGGTTGAAAGGAATATTCAAGAATGTACCAATCCTCTTCATTTCTTTTTCAGGCTCGTTGGTTAGATTTTCGTAACTAAGCGAAATAAATCGTGAAGTATCAGTTCGTTCATGTAATTTGAAACATGCTTTCTGGTTGGCAGCCCACTTGTTGGCGATATGGAAGACATGTTTTTCTCCAACAACAGCTTTTTTAAACGAGCAGGCCACATCTCTTCCATCGCGATACAGATAAATGTATTTTGGAAGAATTCCAACCACTTCCATTTCGCGTGCGAAATTAACATTTGCCATACTTTTACAGACCCAGAATTTAGCATTTTCTTTCCGGGATTTTAAATTGTAAATTACTCGAAACACCTCAAAAATAGAATTTGTGTTGCAGCTTTTTGCTATTTCATTTCTATTAAAAGTAATATTCCATGTTACGGGATTTAATTCAACCAAGGCACAAACATCGTCAACCAACTGCAAAAAATCCTGCTGATTTGTTAAGTTTCCATATTTTGATAAAAGCGGAAT
>JAKIST010000145.1 GCA_021648495.1 Draconibacterium sp. | reverse complement strand
TAAAAAAGGAGGCAGGTTATGTGAAAATCACCAATAAATCGCTACAAGAGCTGGTTTTAATGCCGGTTTCGGAGTTGCAACTATTTTTTAATCAGCTAAAATTAGATTCTCACGATACCGAAATTGCAAAGCGTATTTTAATTGAAATAAACAATCGTATTGAATTTCTTACCGATGTTGGTTTGGGCTACCTCACGCTAAACCGTCTCTCCTCAACACTTTCAGGAGGCGAGTCGCAGCGTATAAATCTGGCAACTTCGCTGGGTAGCAGTTTGGTGGGGTCGTTATATATTTTAGATGAACCAAGTATTGGACTGCACTCGCGCGACACTCAGCGATTAATTAAAGTTTTGCGCCGTTTACAGGAAATTGGGAATACAGTAATTGTGGTAGAACACGACGAAGAGATTATTCGTGCAGCCGACGAAATTATTGACATCGGTCCGTTTGCGGGGCAGCATGGCGGCGAAGTTGTGTTTCATGATAACCACACCGATTTGCATAAAAGTCCCGAAAGTCTTACAACAAAATACCTGACGGGCGAGGAGAAAATTGAGGTGCCGTCACAACGTAGAAAATGGTCGAATTACATCGAAGTTTTGGGTGCACGCGAAAATAACCTTAAAAACTTAAAGGTTAAATTTCCGCTTAATACGATGACAGTTGTTACGGGTGTTAGCGGCTCGGGGAAATCGTCGCTGGTTTCGAAGATTCTGGCTCCCGGAATTACAAAAATATTGGGTGGCTACGGCGAACGAACCGGAGAACACGATGCAATTTTGGGTGATTATAAATTAATAAATGCCATCGAATTTATTAACCAAAATCCAATCGGCAAATCGTCGCGCTCGAATCCGGTTACTTATCTAAAAGCTTACGACGAAATCAGAAAACTGTATTCTATCCAGCAGGCGGCAAAAATACAGGGATTAAAACCTTCGCACTTTTCGTTTAATGTTGATGGTGGACGTTGCGACGAGTGCCAGGGTGAGGGAACAATTAAAGTTGAAATGCAGTTTTTGGCCGATGTTTATCTTTTGTGCGAAAGTTGTGGCGGTAAACGTTTTAAAGAGGATATTCTGGAAGTCAGATATCGGGGGAAAAATATCGATGATATTTTAAACATGACTGTAAATCAGGCAATCGAACTGTTTTCGGTAGGGGAAAGTTCGACTGAGAAAAAGATTACAAAACGGTTAAAACCACTGCAGGATGTTGGTCTGGGATACATAAAACTTGGGCAGAGTTCGAGTACACTTTCGGGCGGAGAGAGCCAGCGTGTTAAACTCGCCTCTTTTCTTGCAAAAGAGAAAGACTCGCCAACCTTGTTTGTTTTCGATGAACCTACAACCGGACTTCATTTCCACGATATTAAAAAACTACTCGACTCGTTTAACGCCTTAATTTCGCGTGGTCATTCCATAATAATTATAGAGCACAATATGGAAATTATAAAATCTGCCGACTGGATTATCGACCTCGGTCCGGAAGGTGGAAAAACAGGAGGCGAAATTATTTTTGAAGGAACACCGGAGGAACTGGCAAAATGTAAAAAATCTTATACCGGCAAGGCACTAAAAGAGAAGTTGGATTGAAAATGGGTTCACCCAGTACACATTAACTTTGATTTTATTGAGTAGAAATAATAATCTGTAAAGCCAGTTATTTGTAGTTGCATTTTTATGTTAGCCACAAGGTTGGAAAAATTATTCAACTAATGACCGATATTTTAGAAATAAAATTACTTTTGGCAAACAAAATTTTAGAAATTTAATAATAATGGAAGAAGACCCGTATTATCGTAAATTAAAAGTATTAATACTTCTGTAAGGACTTCATGTTTTCTTGCAGAAATAAATTGTAAGGAGACATCATAATGATTAAAATCTTTAAAACATTCGGTGGTTATGTTGAAATAAACGAACCACAAAAAAGTTGCTGGATAAATGCCACAAATCCTTCGCTGAACGAAATCAAAAAGCTTAATAGCGAATTTGATTTGCCAACAGACCTGATAAATGATATTTTAGACCAAGACGAAAGACCTCGTGTTGAATTTGATGATGACTGGACACTCATTATTTATCGTATCCCTGTGCAAAGCCCCACAAACGGGGTCCCTTTTTATACAGTCCCTTTGGGAATTTTTATGACAGGCACAATTACGATCACTTTGTGTAGTGTTCAAAATGAAGTGTTATCATTTGAACAACCGTATTTATATCGGGAGAATAAACAACAAGTTACTGATGAATTAAATTTTATATTAAAACTTTCTTTAAGAACAGCCAATATCTATCTGCGGTACCTAAAACAAATTAATCAGCAAACAGCAGCAATTGAGCAAGATTTGGAAAAATCGATTCGAAACAAAGAATTGAACAAGTTGTTAAAAATGGAAAAGTGCCTGGTATTTTTTATTACCTCACTTAAAGCGAATGAAATTGTATTGACAAAAATCCGCAATTCCAAAAAATATACGATCTCCGAAATTAATGAAGATCTATTGGAAGATGCTATTATTGAAAATAAACAAGCATTGGAGATGGCACAAATTTACTCTGATATTCAAAGTGGAATGATGGACGCATTTGCTTCCGTAATTTCGAACAACTTAAATGTAGTGATGAAGCAATTGGCTTCTATTTCTATTATTTTAATGATACCTACACTCATTGCCAGTTTATATGGAATGAACGTGCCTAATTATTTTGAAAATTCAACTTTTGCGTTTCCTGCAATATTGATAATTTCTGCTTTTATGTCTCTATTGGGTATCCTGATATTTCGCAAACGGAACTGGTTTTAGGCATTGTTACGAAATAACATTGCCAGCTTTATCCAACTTATTTTGTAATAATCCCTTCGTTCAAATTTATTTGGTAATCTACTTTAGGAAAGTTAATTTTTATTCTGTTAACCTTTTTTGAAAGATGTGAGAACGGATTTCAAAAAATGAATTTTTGCAAAACCTTATTTGCCCTGGCCTCCTGCAATAAGAAAAAAATCGGAAAAGGCGGGCAACAGGATGGTGTCTATTGACGGAAGAGAGGTTTGATGCGATACGTAATATTGACGGATACCATCGCTTTGAGCGATTCCATCCTGATAAACTTGTTGATATACAGTATAATAATAAGGTTTTTTTACTGTACATTCTTAGCCTGCATTATTCACAAATTATTCTATTCCGAAGCCAAACTACTTTGATATTTTTTACTGAACCTGTTTTTTTTCCTTTTCTTTATTCTAATTTAAATCAAACTTGTAATTTCACCAATTATTTAATACCCATTGATAAAACAGAATTCGAATGGAATTATTTGAAGCAAAAAATGTCGATAAAATTTTTGCTGCCACACAAGCATTAACCGATGTTAGCATTTCAGTAAAAGAACAAAGTATTTTTGGATTGCTTGGCCCAAACGGTGCAGGCAAAACCACGCTAATCCGCATTATTAATCAAATTACCGCTCCCGACAGTGGCGAGATATTTTTAAATGGCAAAAAAATGACGCGGGCTGATATTTCAAATATTGGTTATTTGCCGGAAGAACGTGGGCTGTACAAAAAGATGAAGATTGGCGATCAGGCAATTTATTTGGCCCAGCTAAAAGGGTTGAGCAGAAAGGAAGCTTCCCGAAACCTAAAAAAGTGGTTCGAGAAGTTTGAAATAATGTCGTGGTGGAATAAAAACATCGAAGAACTTTCCAAAGGGATGCAACAGAAAGTTCAGTTTATTACAACGGTGGTGCATAAACCAAAATTGCTGATTTTCGACGAACCCTTCAGCGGTTTCGACCCAATAAATACGAACCTGATAAAACAGGAAATATTGAAGCTCCGGGATGAAGGGGCGACTGTTATATTTTCTACGCACAACATGGGTTCGGTCGAAGAGTTGTGCGATCATATTGCGCTTATAAATAAATCGGTAAAAATTGAGGATGGCCCAACTGATGAAATCAGGGAGAAATACAAATCGAATATTTATGAAATTAGGTATCGGGGCGACTATAATAGTGTAAGTCGTTCGCTTGGGCAACAATATAAAATTATCGGGCATACAGAATTGAAGAAAGAAAATCATTTAACGGTGCAGTATCTCAATGGTAATTCGAATAACGATTTATTGCAGGCACTTATTCCTGTTTCAGAAATTCTTTCTTTCGAAGAAGTAATTCCAAGCATGAACGATGTTTTTATTAAGGCAGTTGAAAAATCAAACAAAAATTAAAGATGCGCTAAAATGAATAAAACGCTACTCATATTAAAACAGGAATATTTAAAACGGGTGAAGAAAAAATCGTTTATTATTCTGACTTTATTGGTTCCCTTTCTTATGGCAGGGATGTTTGCTTTAATTATATTTTTATCGCTTAACAACGATAAAGAAGAGCGGACAATTGCTGTTTACGATGAATCGACACTTTTTTTAGGTGAATTTGGCAATGAAGGATATACAA
Organism: Draconibacterium sp.; assembly: GCA_021648495.1. Taxonomy (GTDB): domain Bacteria; phylum Bacteroidota; class Bacteroidia; order Bacteroidales; family Prolixibacteraceae; genus Draconibacterium. The sequence goes on along the minus strand of JAKIST010000145.1, from coordinate 5,954 downwards.
AATATCAATTTGTTCCGAAAGAAGAATTTCAGGAATTAAAAGGAAACCTGAAAGGGAGTGAGTTTTATGCTTTGTTATATATTCCTGAAAATATCTATTCAGCAAATACTGCACAATTAATTTCTGAAAAACAAGTACCAATTGAGTTGAGCGAACAAATTGAGCGTAAACTCAGCCAATTTATTGAAAACGACAAAAGAAGAAAGGTAGTTGCCGAATCGGGAATTCCTGATTTAGAGGAGCAACTCTCGCATACAAAAACACGAATTCAGTTGAATACTTTGAAGATTTCGGATTCTGGTGAAGCAACAAAAAGTTCTTCGGTAGTTGCGTTTATTGCCAGTTATGCAATGGGATTTATCATCTATTTTTTTGTATTTATGTACGGTGCAATGGTAATGCGCAGCGTAATGGAGGAGAAAAAAAGCCGGATTATCGAGGTCATTATTTCATCGGTTAAACCCAGCCAGTTAATGGCGGGTAAAATTATTGGGACTGCTTTGGTCGGGCTAACTCAAGTTGCCATTTGGATTGTTCTTGGTGTTGTTTCCCTGTTGGTTGTACAGAATTTTTTTACTCCTGAGTCGGCACAACAAATAGGACAAAGTTTAATGGAAACGCAGTCTCAAATGAATCCTGCCATGGCACAAGCCGCCGACCAAAACAAAATAATGGAAGTTATGGAAATGATTGGCAACCTAAATATTCCTCTCATCCTGTTTTGTTTTGTATTTTATTTTCTGGCAGGCTATCTTTTATATAGTTCACTTTTGGGTGCCGTTGGGGCCGCAGTAGATAGCGACGAAGATTCGCAACAAATGGTTTTGCCGGTTACATTTCCACTTATCCTTTCTATTATGTTGCTTTTCCCAATTGCACGAAATCCGGAAGGTCCCGTTGCGTTTTGGGCTTCAATAATCCCATTTACTTCACCCGTTGCAATGTTGGCACGAGTTCCCTACGGAATTCCAACATGGGAGTTGTTACTTTCAATGTTTTTATTGATAATTACAACAATTGGAGCAATTGCTGCTGCTGCAAAAATTTACCGGATTGGATTATTGATGTATGGTAAAAAGGTAAATATCAAGGAATTAATTAAGTGGTTGAGGTATAAGAATTAAGTAGAAGCCCCTCCTAAACTCCCAATAAAGGAAGGATTGAAAAAAAACAAGTAATGAGAAAATGGGGAACTGCTACTTTCATATTCCTTATTCCTTATTCCTTATTTTACATTTCTTTGGTTCATTATGAAAGTACTCAAATTAAAAAACTAAAATCAAAAGATGCTCTCCCTATATTTTTCAAAACAGAGGATGGAATCCTTTTATCAGAAAAATAAGGAACACCGAATAAGGAATGAGAAATGAGAAAATGGGGAACTGCTACTTTCAAATTTATTGTTTCTTGTTTTACATTTACTTGGTGTTAACCTGCATTATTCATGAATTTTTGTTACGAGAAGTCAAAATGCAAAGAATAAAGGGAAGCGCAGAGTTGAGGCCCGCAGAAATAACCTCAGCTATTTTGAGAAACGAGAGTAACGCAGTATTTGGCGTTTTCTTGCAAAGACTAAATAAATAGTTGAGAGACAATCTGGATCTCAAATGGCCAAAGTTTTAACATTTATTCACGGCATGACTTTGAGCCACACCGTGAATAAAAGCAAATCACCCAATTACAAACTCAAGCTCTTTAAACATAAACTCTTCAACAGTTCCATCTCTTTTTTCAAGCTGAAGTTGCCCGAATTCGCCAATCCCTATTATTTTTGCTTCAAAAAGGGTTTCCTCTTTAGAATACATTTTCCACTCTCTTTTTCTAAAAAGTTGAGAAAAATAAGCTGAATCAATTTCTGCAAAATTATTAGTTTCAATTTTTTTATACCAGTAGAAGATTAATTCCCTAATTTCAGAAGCAACAGATTCAATTTTATAATTTTTACCCGTTATTTGTTTTAGCGATATAGGATTTGGAGCATCCGAGAGAAAATATTCCTGATTTAAATTCAGCCCTATTCCTAAAACCGATGCAAACAAATTGCTTCCCTTTATAGAATTTTCAATTAAAATTCCTGCAATTTTTTTATTTCCAACATAAATATCGTTGGGCCATTTTATTGAAATACCATCAATTTCATTTCGTAGAAAATCGGCCAAAGCCAAACTCACAAACTTTGCTATCGTAAATTGCTTTGCTGCCGACAAAGTATTTGGATACAGAATGATACTTGCCAGCATGTTTTTCCCGGCCTCGCTTTCCCATCTATTTCCTATTTGTCCCCTGCCCTTCGATTGATATTGCGCCAAAACGACAGTACCCTCGACGGCATTGGACAGAATCAGTTGGTTGGCATAGTTGTTGGTAGATTCAACCTCGTTTACAACAATAATATTTTTGGCTTTCCCGCTCATAAAATCAGATAACTGATAAACTTTTTATTCAAAAATTGGTTTTATGAAATTAGTAACTTTATTTCAGAATAAAAACAACAACAATTTTACACGAAATGCAAAGTAGTAAAAATTGGATTCGACCAAAAAGATTATCTTTGCAAGGGTAATATAAATATATGAACAACGAAGAAAAAGCAACTGAAAAAACACTTGAGGCAATTATTGAAGGAATACAAAGGATTAAAGGAAAGAATATTACTTTAATCGACTTAAATACAATCAAACATACCGAATGTGGATATTTTGTAATTTGCCACGGAACATCAAATACACAAGTAGATTCAATCGCACATTCTGTTGAAGAAACAGTGAAAGAATTTACCAAAGAAAGCCCCTGGCATCGTGATGGGTACAAAAATTCACTCTGGATTTTGCTTGATTACGGAGATATTATGGTACATGTTTTTCAGGAGAAAACACGCGAGTTTTATAATTTGGAAGGGCTTTGGGCTGATGCCAAAATAACAAAAATAGCAGAAGGTAATTAGAAGACACCATGACAGAAAATAAAGATAACAACAAAGGAAATAAGCCAAACAATCCGTTTGAACTTTTTAATCAAAAAAAGAAAACCGATGGTAAGCCCCCAAAATTCAATACTTATTGGATTTATGGAATTGTTGCCATTGTGTTTTTGCTTGTTCAATTTTACGTAAGCAACAGCCACGGACCGATTGAAACAAATTGGAGCAAAGTAAAATCTACAATGCTTGCAAACAAGGACATAGAACGCATAGTAGTTGTAAACAATAAACAAGCTAAAATTTATTTGAAAAAAGACCGGATAAAAAACTATGAAAAAGAATTTACCGGAAAGCTCTCAAAACCTTCGGATGCCGGGCCACAATTTATATTTAATATTGGGTCGGTTGAATCTTTTGAAAAAAATTTAAGCGATGCACAAAAAGGTTCTCCCGATGAAATCCTACCTGAATACAAAGAGGAACGAAATTGGGCCGGAGAAATACTTTGGACAATAGGGCCATTTGTATTGATCATCTTACTTTGGTGGTGGATTTTCAGGAGAATGAGCAAAGGTGGTGCTGGTGGCGGTGCTGGTGGAATTTTTAATGTGGGCAAATCGCAGGCGAAAATTTTCGACAAAGATCAAAAAGTTACAACTAATTTTAAAGATGTCGCTGGACTGGCAGAGGCAAAACAGGAGGTTGAAGAGATTGTTGAATTCCTAAGAAGTCCAGGGAAATATACCAAACTCGGCGGTAAAATTCCGAAAGGGGCACTACTTGTTGGTCCTCCGGGGACGGGTAAAACTTTATTGGCAAAAGCCGTTGCAGGCGAAGCTAACGTACCGTTCTTTTCCATGTCGGGGTCCGACTTTGTTGAGATGTTTGTGGGAGTTGGCGCATCGCGTGTGCGCGACTTGTTTAAACAAGCCAAAGAAAAAGCACCCTGTATTATTTTTATCGATGAAATTGATGCTATTGGCCGTGCCCGTGGCAAAAACCCAAACATGGGTTCCAACGACGAACGCGAAAATACACTAAACCAATTGCTTACCGAAATGGATGGTTTTGATACCAACGGCGGTGTAATTATTCTTGCAGCAACCAACCGTGCCGATATTCTCGACCGCGCATTAATGCGTGCCGGACGTTTCGACAGGCAAATTCATGTTGAACTACCCGACTTAAACGAACGAGCTGAGATATTTAATGTTCATTTGCGGCCGCTTAAATTAGACAAAAGTGTTAAAGTTGATTTTCTTGCCAGACAAACACCCGGGTTTTCGGGAGCCGATATTGCAAATGTTTGTAACGAATCTGCATTAATTGCCGCTCGTAAAAGCAGAGAATCGGTTGGGAAACAAGATTTTCTTGATGCCGTTGACCGAATAATTGGTGGATTGGAAAAGAAAAACAAAATAATTTCGCAAACCGAAAAGAAAACAATTGCTTTTCATGAAGCAGGACATGCCACAATTAGTTGGCTGCTCGAACATGCACACCCATTGGTAAAAGTAACAATTGTACCGCGCGGAAAAGCTTTGGGTGCTGCCTGGTATCTACCCGAAGAACGTTCGATAACTACCAAAGAACAACTGCTCGACGAAATGTGTTCGGCACTTGGTGGCAGGGCTGCTGAAAAGATTATTTTTGGAAAAATATCATCCGGAGCTCAAAATGATTTGGAAAAAGTAACCAAACAAGCGTATGCAATGGTTAGCATTTTTGGAATGAGCGAGAAAGTTGGAAATATCAGTTATTACGATTCAACGGGGCAGTCAGACTATTCGTTTACAAAACCATATAGCGAAAAAACAGCCGAATTAATTGACGATGAAGTGAAGGTATTAATCGAAAGTCAATATGTACGAGCTATTCAAGTTCTAAAAGATAATGCTGAAGGTCATACAAAACTGGGAGATTTACTTTTAGAAAAAGAGGTGATTTTTAGTGAGGATTTAGAGACTATTTTCGGGAAACGACCATGGGACAAGAAACATCGGATTTCGGAAAATGGAGACGAAGAAAAGGAGGAAAGTTTACAGTCGCAGTCGCAGTTGACAGATAAACAAAAGAAGGAAGAAAATAAAACTGTATAAATTGAGATGAATAATCCTTAACTTTCAGGATTAAGGAAATTGCCACAGATTACTGGATTTTAAAAGTAGAACATTTTTTTAATCTGAGAATCTGTGGCAATTTTTATTCTACCTCTGTTTCATCATAAAAATAATGTTTTAAATTTTTAACTTTGCACCATGGAAAAAGGTTGGAAAGAGGTTTTTATGACCGCACACGAATACAAAGCATCGATGGCAAAAGATATGCTGGAAAATGCAGAAATTAAAGCAGTAGTTTTAAATCAGCGCGATTCGGCATATCAGGCGTTTGGCGAGTTTTCTGTTCTTGTTGCCCAATGTGACGAAACAAAAGCAGTTGAAATACTTAAAGAGTTAAAGCATTGAATGATATTGTTAAAAGAAGTTTAACAGGCATTGCGTATGTTGCGGTAATGCTAGGCGGCATTATAATTCATCCGTTTATATTTGCTCCTGTTTTTGGAGTTATTATGTTTTTCACTCAATCGGAATTTTATAAAATATCGGAACAAGCTAAATTCTCGCCACAAAAAAAATTCGGACTTATTTTAGGTATCCTGCTTTTTATCCTCTTTTTTCTTGCGGCCAAAAATATCATACCACAATCTTTTATTCTGCTTTCTATTCCATTTCTGTTTTTTGTTTTTATTGCCGAACTTTTCAGAAAAAAAAGCAGTGCACTTAAAAATGGTGCCATCACACTTTTAGGATTAATTTACGTGGCACTTCCGTTTAGTTTATTAAATTTTATTGTGTTCAGGCAAACACCGGGAAGCAGTAATTATTATCCATGGATTTTGGTGGGAATATTTTTTATTATCTGGATCTACGATTCGATGGCGTACGTTTCGGGATCGCTTTTGGGGAAACATAAAATTGCAGCCAAAATTTCGCCCGCTAAATCGTGGGAAGGACTAATCGGAGGGACAATTTTC
>JAKIST010000144.1 GCA_021648495.1 Draconibacterium sp. | reverse complement strand
CGTACATAAGTGATAGAATTGCTGAACAAAATGAGATATACCTACCAGACATAGTAGCAGCAAAAATAAATTAATCAAAGCTCAAAAGACATTGTTGATAAATTACCGCTAGTTTTTGAGGGGATACGATTTTTTATAATTTCTGTTTTTGTCATAATTTAAATATTTATTGATTTATAATGTTTTCGTAATCTTCAATATTACTAACTTGTGGCATTTGATTTGTTTTTTCAAAGTTACTTTCATTTAAAGGTTTCACTTCATTTTCCGGTATTGAGCTTAATGGTTCACGCATAAAAACCTGTAGCACATCTTTCCATTCGTTTGCGTTGAGCACATTATTCTGCTGACAAAAGGTTAAGGTTTTATCTGCCGTTTCTTGTTCAACACCTGTTAATGATTTCAAAATAACCTGCAAATTATCACGGGTATATCTCGGTAGTTCCTTCTTAATTTTAAGGAAATAATCCATTGCCATATTTTGGTCGCTAAAGTAACCGGCAGCCTTTTGCATCATCTCATCCAGGCTTTTGGAAGTATCCCTTTTATGATTTGTATTGGATATGGCCTGACCCGTTAATAAGGAGAGTTTGTGTGTACAGATAAGCTCATATGTTAATGGAGTATATTTCAATAATACCATTATTCTGTTTTACAATAACCTTCTCGCCAGCCTTTTTATAAGTTCCAAATGGAACCGTATAAAAGTTGCTGTGATAGTTAATGGTATTGTTTTTTCTTAAGCTATATGTTTTGAACTCTTTGTTTTCAACAGTCATAGGCGTATATGGGTTTAAATGTTCTTTTTCAATGCTGGATTCACTCTCCGGGCTTTTCCTGGTATAATTATGGGGGAGGTGGTTTGCCGTTCTGCCAAGCCATGCTATGGTTTGTTCATTTAGCGTCTGCAGGTCGGAATAAAGTCTGTTGTACAGAAAGTTTTTCTTAACATATTGCACTACATTTTCAACCTTGCCCTTACTTTCCGGATCGGCCTTACGGCAAAAATGCATTTTAAAACTTCTTGATTTTGTGTATTGTTTAAACGTTGCCGTAAGAAGAATATCTCCGAGATTCTCGTCAATTACCATTGTCCTGTCCTGGTCATAAACTATGGTTTGTGGTATGCCATCAAAAAAACCAAATGCATTTTCATGAGCCTGGGCAACATTGGCAGCAGTAAACGGACGGTCTGAGAACCATACATATTTCATCCTGCTACGTGAGAGTACCATGGCAAAGAACTTTACTTTTTTTCTTTTGCCATCAGACAAACGCATATTGTATTCCCCGAAGTCAACCTGTGCCTGTTGTCCGTAAGGCAGCTCTCCTACAGGAAAATATTCTCTCATCGGGGGCACAAATGGGATGTTGTGTTTTTGACGTACAAACATAACAAAGTTGTACACCGTGCGTGGCGACACTTCCCCAAAAACGGTATGGGCTTCTTTAAGCCAGTCATGAATTTGTGCTGTAGAAGTATCCGGGAACAAGGTGAGCCTATCGGTAACAAAACTCTCGTAAGCAGATAAAATCCTTTTTCTGTTAGAGGATTGAAGAATATCTTGTTGATATTCTTCATCATCCATGTTTTGATACCTCGTTACTGTCCTTGCATCTATCACAAGATGCCGGGCAATTTTAGCCTTGCTAAAACCGAGCCGTGTAAGTTTTTGAATTTCGTAATACATGATCCAGTTGTTTAAGTCCTTTTTTGTCATAGCGTTTATATTTATTTATTTAAACGCTATACGTAATTTTTGACTTTTTGAGGAAGTTTTTCTTTTTTTGCCCCATGGGGCAAAAAAAGAAAAACTTCCTGACAGATCATACATCCTTATTTTCCGAAAGTAGTGCATCCTTATTTTCCGAAAACACTACATCCTTAATTGCCGATTTTACTACATTGTTATTTTCCGGTTACAAAAGTACAAGAGGTCATGTATTTATTACCATGCTGGCATATATGATTATAAAATATATTACCGATACATTATCTGAATTAAAATATACACGAAAATATATTTTTGAGAGTTTAGATAAAATTAATTATTTACAATACACTTATGGAAATGAAAAAATAAATATTGTTCCCGAAGAGTTGTTGCCTTCACAGGAAAAAATATTAGATGCTCTAAAAATAAAGCTAAAATAGTGTAGGGAAGAATTGTTCAATACTAAAACTCGTTAAAATCACTGATAATCAGTATGGTTACAGGGCTTTTGAGCCTTGCTTTTTGGTGAACTTCCGTTAAAAGAAGGCGAAGAAGATTTTACGATAATGCGTATTGTAATTGAAGGGATAGAAAATGGCGAACCTAAAAAATACACTTATAATTTGCTCGACAAATTCAATCGCGAGACCAAAACAATTTCAATGGCCCGTACAGGCTACACTTGTACTGCTGTTGCAAATTTAATGTTAGACGGTGGCTTTAAGAATGAAGGAGTTAGCGCACCAGAAATTGTTGGGATCGGAGAAGGGAATTTAACTTACGTTTTAAAATATTTGGCAGAACGAGGAGTTCATTACAGAATCTCATAAAAGGGTGGAGCGAATTCCGATTCGCTCTTTATACTTTATAAAGTGCGAACAGGAATTTGCTCTACTGTCAAATCAATCGTGCTAATTCAGAACGTCATGCTCCGCGAAGCGATTCCTATGGAAAAATTAATTTCAGCATCCCTCCTTGCAGCGAAAGATTCCGAAACGAGTTCTCCCGAGGGTCCATAGGACTCCTTTGGTGGATCGCTTAGTGGGGAATGACGTACCCGAATCTTGAGACTTGACTTGACACTACCCTTAAATATTTATTTCACAAAATAAATAAAATATTCCCCATCACTCCGTTTATCAATCCAGTGTTTTAAACCTAAACTGCTGGCTTTATCAATCAGCGGGGCAGTTAAAAAAGGCGCAATTAACTGATATATTTTCCCGTCTTCCAATTGTTTCAAATCGGATAAAACCTGGTTCACCGGATGTTCTCCGGCAGCCAGCATTTCAGAAGCATTAAAACGTGCCGTAATTTTTTCTTCGGAAAACCATTGTGGCTTTTGATAATTGTATCCCGTACCACCTTCTCCTGTAAGCAATTCCTGTCCAACCTCTCTCCGAAGCCGGTTTATTAATTCTTCGGTTTTTACATTGCCAATTGCTGCCGCCTGTTGAAGTGTTGCAATTTTAGCTACCGTTCTTCGCAAAACCGGATTTTTTAATTTTTTGAATGTTGGTACATATTCAATTAATACATCTTCCAATTCAGGATAGGTTTCAATTAATTCGAGCACTTTTGTTTTTGGGGTTATTATTAAATCGTGTTTCTGTTCCATTTCTATTTATATTAATAATTCTTTAAAAGTTTGGTTTACAGTTTGATTGCAGACTTCGACTTTGTGGAAAATCACACCTTCAAACAAGCTGTTTTATTTGTAAGACAATATCCGCTGCTCGTCTTCTAAATTTCGGTAACCCGTTAAATCATGAGAAACTTCCAGCGTTCCCAAATATTCTCCTTCCACATTGCGCAAAGCGAAATATTCGATGTGGATCATTTTCCCACCCATATTTATCCAAAAAGGTGCACGTGTTTGTTTTCCGCTTTTAAAATCGTCGAGAATTTTATCGACAATGTGCGCACTTGCCGGTGGGTGGCAATGCCTGACATCGCGGTTAAGGATTGCACGGTTGCGTTGAAAAATGCGATCGCTGCTTTGCGAGAAATATTTCACTTTGTCGTTACGGTCAACAAAAGTAATATCAACCGGCAGCGTATTTAAAATCGCCAGCAACTCCTCAGCCATAAATGCACCAGTGGGCAATTGAATACTTCCACCCTCCTTTTGCATCACATTAATATTTTCCGGTTCAATTCCTTCAGGTTTCCATTCTACTTGCGGGTCGTACAAACAGTAGCCTATTTCGAGCGACTGTTTCTGAATTTCGTACCAGTCGCCATCGGCAAGCGTATCCATCATCATCGGGAAAAGGATTTCTTCCTCCTTGATCGTCATTTCAAAAATTCCTTTTAAGGCAGGGAACAAAACAATTTCAGCCGAAACAAGAAGATCATCTTTAGCCAAATCGGGAATTTGCAGAATTTCAATACTGCCTTTTATTAAGCCGCGAATTTCATCGTGTTTACCCCACATAACTTTTGGAGGACCGGTTATTCCCACTTTTTCGAGATAAGGGAAGAGCAAATATTCTTTTCGCTGATAGTGTTTGTCCACATCCATTAAAAGATTAAATGCACCTTTTATTTTCAACAAAGCCATCAAATAATCTTCCCCATTTCGGTATTTTATTGATAAAAGTTCTTCGGTAGTTTTATCCGATAACCTCTTTAACTCCGCATTCTCTTCCAACAAAACATCAATAGGATGTCCTTCCGGAACCGATTTTGACCCCGAAAGATCAACCCTTCCTTCCAAAACCGCAGAGTGGGCATCACACAGGCTCAACACATCTTCTTCCGGCAACCCTTCCGAAATCAATTCCTGTTCCACTTCTACTACTTCGCCATACGGAATATTGCTTAAACTCGTAAGCAGCTCCTGCCTCACCGATTCCTGCGAACCTCCATCGTGAAGTTTTAAAATCAACTCTTTCAGTTTCGCTTTTCTGTATTTTGAATTGTCAATATGTTCACTCATTATTTTAATTTTTAAATTTTCACAGCTCTTGCACCGTAGCTTCATAGGCTGTGTGAAAACGAAGTTTCTTCTGACTAACTCCGGTATTTATGCCAGGGTTAGTCAAAAATTGCATTTTCACAGCCTGTTCAGCCCGGCGTATCAAATAAACCAACAATTTGGTTCTATCCATTAATATTCTTTATAACAAAAATAATAAAGCATCAAAAAATTAATGGCTAAAGCCTTGTTTTTTTCTGTTTCAAATAATCGCCAAGCTAAAGCCATGGCGCAAAATTTCTAAGAACCTGCTTTCTCATATTAATATAAAACTGCAATTTCATTATTCTATGCACATTTTGCGGCAACGCCAATTTTATTTTTTTTGTTCCACACTCCAACCAAATTTCAGCCCAAAAATAAACCATGCAAGCGAAACTGTTCCTGCTGCAAAAATTGTATCGCCTATTATTCGCAACCATTTAAAAGTTACCAAATACGGTTGTTGCATAAATTCGGCCGAACGTGCCCACCATAATCCTTCCTGAACACTGGCAACGGTTTGCGCCAATCCAACGGGTAGCACACTGATTAAAACCATGGCTGCCAAACCAATATTAATGCTCCAGAATGAGAATTTAATCCAGCGGTTTTTCCAAACCACATCTTTGTTCATATCGCGAAGGACAAAAAGCATAAGCCCAATCCCCAACATTCCATAAACGCCAAACAATGCGGTGTGGCCGTGTACAGCAGTTGTATTTAAACCTTGCATATAATACAAAGCTGTTGGTGGATTAATCAAGAATCCAAAAATACCAGCTCCAACAAGGTTCCAGAAAGCTACTGCAATAAAACTGTAAATGGGCCATTTATACGCTTTTATCCATTCCGAACTATGGCTCAATTTCAGGTTATCAAACGCTTCAAACCCCATTAAAACAAGCGGCACAACTTCGAGGGCACTAAAAGTTGCCCCCAGTGCCATAACTGACATTGGCGTTCCTGTAAAATACAAATGATGAAAAGTACCAAGAATTCCCCCAGATAAAAATACAATGGTTGAAAACAGAACTGCCGTAGTTGCGGTTGCAACTTTAACAATTTCTAAACGAACAAAAAGAAAAGCTACTACAACAGCAGCAAAAACTTCGAAAAACCCTTCCACCCAAAGATGAACAACCCACCAGCGCCAGTATTCGGCAATAGCGAGATTTGTTTGACGCCCCCACATTAATCCAGCTCCATAAAATAAGGCAATGGCGATTATAGAAATTAAAAACAATATTAATAAGTTCCTGCTTCCCGTTTTCTTTTTCAATGCCGGATAAATGGCACGCCCCATTAAAAGGGCCCAAATAATAAGCCCAACAAAAAGGAATATTTGCCAAAATCTTCCCAAATCAACATATTCATATCCTTGGTGCCCAAACCAGAAATTATTTACATAACCCAATTTCTGCATTACGCCCATCCACTGACCTGCCAGCGAACCAACAACAATTATTAACAGTGCCAGAAAAAGGAAATTTACACCGAGTTTTTGAAATTTTGGTTCAATCCCAGAAATTGCTGGCGCATAATATAACCCTGTTGCCAGCCACGATGTGGCAATCCAGAAAATGGCAATTTGCACATGCCACGTTCGGGATACAGAATAGGGGAGCCAATCGGCAAGTGGAAATCCGTAAAAAGCTTGCCCTTCAACACTGTAATGCGCCGTAATTACACCCATTATTACCTGTACTAGCAAAAGTGCAGAAACAATCCAAAAATATTTTACAGTTGCTTTTTGCGAAGGTGTTTGAATTTCGTTTTTCAAAGGGAATAGTTTTGGCGTTTCTTCCCCCGCTTCATTTCTTCGACGAGCATAATAAAAAGCCATTAATCCAATTCCTGCAAGTAAAATTATAACACTAAATCCAGTCCACAAGTGCATTGAACCAGTTGGTTGGTTCCCAACCAATTTCTCAGCAGGCCAGTTATTTGTATAAGTAATTTTTTGATTTGGCCGCTCGGTAACACAAGCCCACGATATCCAAAAGAAAAAAGAATTCATCAGGCGAACTCTCTCTTCTGTTTTAAGAGAATTTTCAGGAATACTGTACGAATCGCGCAAATCAGCTAATACTGGATCGTTGGTGAATAATCCGCCATAAAATTTGCTGTTACTTTGAATTGCTTCGGCTCGTAAATTTGAAACCGTCAATATATTTGTTTGTTTATTGTACGTATTTTTGCGCAAATCTTTTTGCAATGTAACTTTTAAAGAAGCCTGCTTTTCTTCGCTTAATTGTTCGTATGGGATACCTTCGGTTTGCAAAGCCAGTTTATTCAAAATAAAAACCGCTTCTTTATGCAACCAGTCGGCACTCCAGTCGGGTGCTTGGTACGCTCCGTGCCCCCAAACTGAACCTATTTCCTGACCACCCAACGATTGCCAAACATTCTGACCATCCTTAATATCTTGCCCGGTAAAAAGTACTTTGCCACTTTCGGTCATCACTTTATCGGGAATTGGTGGAGCTTGCCGATAAATTTCACTTCCGAAATACAGTAAAACACCAAACGAGATTACCATAACGGCAATAAAACCAAACCATAATTTTTTTGTATTCATTTATTAAATTTTCAGTATAAATGTTTAATTCGCTAAAACCAATGCTTTCGGATAAAGAATATTATTCTCGAGATGAACATGTGTATGTAAATCGTCTTCAAACTGTTCAAGCATATTGAATGTTACTTTATAGGTATTACAACCATCTTCAGGAACTTTGTAGCCCTTTGAAATCCGATTTATTTCGTCCATTGCACCCCCTGCAAACTCGTGCTCGCCCAACATGCGGTCAATTTCAGTTTTAATGGTTTCTTTCGCTTTTGATGAATTTGTGCTTACTGCTTCTTTTATGGCAGGGAAAAGTACCTCTTCTTCATTTTTAAGGTGCTGAAGTAATTCGGTGTTTATTTTACCAAACAATCTCGCAATTTCAAGCAATTCAGGGTGATGATCGCCATGAACATTTGCAATTTTTTGGGTATAAAAAACCAATTCGGGCAAATTCTTTACTACAAATTTATGGTGCGTGTTTACAATGTAATCGCTTAAAAAAACCGGATCCCAGTTTTTAAAATTCATAAATTCATTTAAAGGTTCTTCCGAAACTTTTAATATCTCATTTTCCAGCTGGGTTGCATCTATACCCTTTTCGTCACAGGCATCAGAAAACGATTGTTTGCCTCCGCAACAAAAATCAATTCCAACCTTTTTAAATGCCGATGAAGTCCTGAAATCGTTGGCTACAATTTCGCCTACTGTTAATGTTTTAAGTTGATGTGATTCCATTTCTATATTTGTTAAATTCAAAATTCGGTACAAATATATAAAAAATATTTACTAAAAGACCAAAAGGTCTTCTTGTGGATGTTATTTTTTACTACATTTGTTACGTTAAATAAAAATCGAAAAAAAACGTGTTTAAAAAGGAAACCGAATATGCATTAAGGGCACTGGTTTACATTCAGTTGCAAAACTTTAAAGTGAGGCGGCCAGGTATTGTAGAAATAGCCACCGAGATAGAAACACCCCAATCGTTTACTGCAAAAATCCTTCAGCGCTTGGTAAAACAAGGTTTTGTTGAATCGCAAAAAGGGATAAACGGTGGTTTTTATTTCAACAAAGACAAAGCAGATGTACAGCTTAAAAAACTGATTGTTTCTATTGAAGGCGACAACCTTTTTAGTGGATGCGGTTTTGGATTAAAACAATGCGACGAAAATAATCCCTGCCCGCTACATTATAATTATGCGCCTATTCGCGATGCCATCGATAAATTGGTAACAGAAGAAACCATTCAAGGATTGGCAAAGAAATACAATGCAGATGACAAAATAATACTTAGCCGGTTGAATCTCGTCTCCCCAATAAACTTTCCGTAAAAGCTAATTTCCCCAATCCAACAGCCGTTTTTCGCCTTGCAAACTTTGAATTTCTGTAATTTCCTGCGAAACTTCAACAACGCCTTTGTAACTTCCTTTTTCGTCGCGAATGGCAAAATATTGGATAAGCAATTTTTCGCCTTTCATATTTATCCAAAAACTGGCAACATCTTTTTCACCGTTCCTGAAACTCTCTACAATTTGCTCAACTACATGCACACTTTCGGGTGGGTGGCAATTGTGCACATAGCGGCCAATAACCGATTTTGTTCGTGGAAATATTCTCTTTTTTGGTGTTGAATAATATTTTACTTTATCGTTCTCATCTACAAAAGTTATGTCAACCGGAAGGTGGTTAAACAGCAATTTTATTTGTTCAACTGTTAAATTCCCCGTTTCTAAATCTATTTCATTTCCAGATAATCCGTTTTTACTATTATTCGTTTTTAACGTTTTTGGTTGAAAAAATGGAAATCCAATTTCCAAACTTTCTTCAAATAAAGCATCTAATTTTTTTGCTGGAATCACTTCCTGTACCAAGGGGTACAAAATTCGCTCTTCCCGAAATTTAATGGCGTAAATATTAAAAAACAGATTGCCAACCAATCGGTTGAATGATTTGATATCGAATACAGAATATTCTTTTAATTGTTGAACAGCAGCTTTCAAATTACTTTTAATATCGTCGTGAAACGACCACATTACCGACAAACACCGGAATTCTGGAACATACTTTTCGATAAGCGGGAAAAGTACATTTTCTTTAATATTGTAATAGTTTGTAAATTTTTTGAGTTCAATAAATCTTTCGAGTAAATTTTCCCGAAGCGAAAAGTCAGCTGCACTATTATTTATCCCACGGATTAGCGGTTTTATTTGCTTCAATTTTTCATCGAGCAAACGATTGTTTTCAACCAAACATCCCAGATAACTCACTTTCGAAGGTGGAAAATAGGGATACTCGGATAAAGTTTTATGCAATAAATTTAGTAGTTTATTGATGCCTCGTTTAAGTTCCTCCATCGGGATTTTCATTAAAACCAGTTTATCGACCAACAAAATTACGTCGGACGGAATTACCGATTCAATTAAACTCTGATTTTCAGTAACCAGTCGTCCAAGGTTTTCGCCTTTTAAAATCCCTTCAAAAAGCTTTACTAATTGTATAATCCGCGTTTCTTTATGATTTGTAAATTCTGACATTCCTTTAAAATTTCCACAAATATATAATAGAGTTGAAGGTCTGGGTGTCGCGGATTCTCGCGCAGCAATTCCTTTGGAGCGATCCGCGATTTAGAAACAGCGGATTGCCTCGTAGAGATCACTCTGTGAGAATCTGCTGCACCCAAATTCCCTGTCCATTCCCACCAGTTAAAATTTAAGTTGTTATTTTTTTCTATTCAAAAATTCTTGCAATTTTTCATGATTTTACGATTGCCCAAAAACAAAAGAATTACTAATTCTTCAGGATAAATTTTGAATAGAATTTCAGAATACCCGAATAAACCTGTTCAGCTTTGCTGCACCAGATTATTCGTTTAACCATTCCCCATTTTTACTAAAAACGTCATAATTATCAATTACTTATATCCTGTCATATTCTAAAATAACTTCCCTTATTAGTTTCAATTCGCAATCATTTAAGGAATAAAAAGAAGAAGGATCACTTTCCTGTAGTAAGGAATTTAAATAATCCAACAACTGATTATCAGTAATTTTAAGTACCTTTTTAATAATACTATTTTGTAATTCTGCTATTGACATTTTTCAAAATTTTTACCAAATATACAAATTTTGGTTCAATCGTTACCGATATTAGGATTGAGCAGGTGAAGGGAATTCACCCGCTCAGCATAGAAAAAGGACTGGGTGCAGCGGATTCTCACAGAGTGATCTCTACGAGGCGATA
>JAKIST010000143.1 GCA_021648495.1 Draconibacterium sp. | reverse complement strand
TTTCCTTCTGGTGATTGCTTCCAGGTTTTTAAACCCATATATATTTTTGTGGCAGCTGCCTCTGTATAGATTATTTCGGCAGCTGTTTTTCCTGTTATTGCCCAATGAAGTTTATTCTGAACTGTTGCAAAAAACTGTTTGGTAATATTGTCCTTGCTGTCATAATCTGCTGATAATGCATAGATGTCTGTAATCTTTTGATAGAGTCTTCTTTCACTTAAACGGATTTCTCGAATTCGTTCGAGCATCTCATCAAAATAATCTATTCCAAAATGTCTGATTTGCTTCAAACGCTCATCATCCATTGCGAAACCTTTGATGATATATTCGTGCAGTATTTCCGTTGCCCATTTCCTAAATTCTGTGGCTCTGTGAGAATTTACGCGGTAACCAACGGCTGTTATCGCCCGCAAATTATAGTATTTGACTTTCTTACTTTGTGTCAAGCCCTCAACTGCACCATGTTGCGTGGTATGTCGGAAATCCCGACATACCCGTTTCTCTTCTAATTCCCCATCCACAAATATCTTTTTCAGATGTTCGGTAATTGTTGAACGCCCTTTTTCAAATAGCTCTGCAATTAATTTCTGAGTAAGCCAAAGAGTTTCATCCTGAAAATAGACATCAATATTTACTTTGCCATTTTCTGTCTGGAAAATTACAAAGTTTGAAAATTTTTGTAATTCTGACTTTTTATTATTATTGTCTTTCTCGTCCATTATTTTCTCTTTTTTCGGGTTTTCCCTGCCTTGCCGGCAGGCAGGTTTTCTTTAGCAAACAAAGTACCTTGTTCCTTCTCCTCCGCAATCATCTTCTCATAAAGTTTGAAAAGATACTCCAAACGCTCTTCATCACTTTTAAATGGTGTACTACGGTAGCATTTTTCTATTATTTCATCGTTTTGGCGGTGGGCTTCGCGCAAACCGTCAGGCATTTTATCGGGGTCGTAAAGCTGTGCTAATGTTTTATCGCTGTGTTTTTCTCGTTCCTCGAGAATGCGAAATGTTGCTTGGGTGATTTCGTTTTTGCGTTGGGTGGAGATTGGGGGGAAGGGAAAGGTGTTGTAGCATAGTGTATTTGAATATTGCATGTCCATTTTTAATCTACCTGCAACGGCTTTCACCCAAGTAATATGCATTTTTGAAGATAGTAACCCAAATAGCCAAGGTTTAGCATCATAAATAACTCGTGCTGCATTTGAAATAACATAATCTAAATTTAAAAAGCCTATTGGTATATATTCTCTTCTTTCTGAACCTGTTTGTGGAACCATAATAGAATTTGATCTAACAAGATTTGTTTCATCAAACGCATACGGTTTTTTAGCTTTCCTTTGCGTAGCTACTTTTTTACTTGCTAATCGAAACTTTCTTAAATTCACAAACCTTTTTTCAAATCCTGATATACTATTTGCATTTTCATATTCATCGTCTTTCACCCAAATACAAAACCTTTTAACATTATTCATAAAATCTTTAGCCCCAATATATTTTCGTATATATCTTTTTGAATTTGGGAATTTGCTAATAATATCATCTTTTTCAATTTCACTCAAAATCAAATTTCCATCATCACCTGCTTTTAAACCAGATAACATTTGAGGGATATTTGACAAAGATTTACTCCTGTTTGTTACAATAATATTTTTACTATTTGACAAGTAAGGATTAATGTTATTGGCAAGTAGTTTTCTATTATCATAAAAGATAAATTTTTGGTTCGATGAAGTGTTTCTTAAACCAATTATTATTACATAAACACCGGCATTAGATTTAGCATTATTTTCCCACTTGAAAGATAAGTGCGAAAATGCAATTTCTATTTGTTCATTGAATAAAGTTGGCCATAATAAAGAAACCTGAATTCCTTGACAAATTGAATTAGTGGTAACAAATGCTAATTTAGAGTTAATCCCTTTAATATATTTTGCACCCTTATAAAACCAACAAGTGATATAATCTAATTTCTTATAGTCATTAACAAATGAAAAAACAATCTCCATGTCTTGCTTTTGTTCAACTGATTGCCTTGAATAACCCAAATAAGGCGGATTTCCCAAAATATAAATCTCATCATCTTCATTTTTCGGGCAAACCACTTCCCAATCCAAACGGGTAGCATTTCCTTGTACAATTTTCCCTGCTTCTTTAAGTGGTAGAGTGGGGTTGGTTCTGCCAAATTCTTTAAAGAATTCTACATTCATTTGGTGTTCAGCCAACCAAAGGGCAAGCTTAGCAATTTCGCCTGCAAAGTCGTCAATCTCAATACCGTAAAACTGCGAGAGTTGTATGCCGGAAAGAGCCATCATATTACCCGCTTTAAAAATTTTCATTTCTAAAATACGGAGTTCTTTGTAGGCAATAATCAAAAAGTTTCCTGAGCCACAGGCAGGGTCAAATATTTTAATATTGTATATTCGATTTAACAGTTGAGACAGGGCATGCCCTGTCTTTACACTATTTTGCTTTGCTGTTGTGTTCTCTAGTTCCTCGTATAATTCATTTAAAAAAAGCGGCTCAATCACTTTCATAATATTTGGCACAGAAGTGTAGTGCTGTCCTAAACTTCCTCTTTGTTTTGCTCCAATAACAGCCTGAAACATGGAGCCAAAAATATCGGGATTAATGGCAGACCAATCCTGGTCGCCACTATTCAAAATTGCAGAGCGTGAACTACGGGAGAATTTTGGTGTTTTGTATTCTTTCTCAAATAATCCACCATTTACAAAAGGAAAGGCTTTTAAATATTCAGGTAGGTTTTTACGCTCTTTTTCAGGCGTGTTCAGTACCGCAAAAAGTGTATCTAAATAAGTGTTTAAATCGCTTCCGTTTGTTTGCGTATGCGAATCAATATCATTTGTAAATTGGTTATCCTCAAAAATATGCGTGTCTTCAGCAAAAAAGCAAAACAACAAACGAGATAAGAAAACATTTAGTCCATGAATAAATTCAGGAGAATCATCCGGGTTGTCTTTTTTTATTTCATCAAAAAGCTTCGCCATTTTTTCGGCAGCTTTTACATCGGCAGGGTTTTCGTTGGCGTGTTGTGCCTTTTCCATTCCCGCCCACGGCAAAAAGAAATCGTAATATTTTGGTAAATCTTTAAGTTCAATATCCAGTTTGTCATCTGTTTTGGTATCAACAGCCAAAAGGGTAAGGTAATCGGTTACAATTACAAATCGTTCATTGCGTTTTAATTCCTTTGTTATTTCTGAAATAGTAAGATGCAAATCTTCTTTCTGTTCTTCCCTGAAAAACAGTTTTTTCTTCCACGATATTTCACCTTCAACTTTCGATAAATTGAGGTTCCCTTTTTTCAATCGTGTGATTGATGCTTTTGGTAAACCATAAGCTAAAAGCAATTCGTAAATAAAGCTTTGCTTATTAAAAGTTGCAATTAGTTTTTGCAGGTTTATTTCTATTTGTGCTATGTTCATTGTTTAAGTTAATCATTTCAACATTTTTAAAAAATCGTTTTCTGAAATAATTGGGATTTTAAGTTTATTAGCTTTCTCTAATTTGCTTGGCCCAATATTTTTCCCTGCAAGCAAATAACTTGTCTTTTTTGAAATTGACCCCACATTTTTACCCCCGTTTTTTTCTATTATTTTTTTGAGCTCATCGCGCGAATGTTGCTCAAATGTTCCCGAAATAATGATGTTTAGTCCTTTTAGTTTATCGGTTTGCCCAATTAGTTGATTTTCGTTAATTTTAAATTGAAGTCCATATTGTTTTAATGTTTCAATTATTTGGAGGTGTTTTTCAATGGAAAACCAAGCGATAACACTTTCAGCTATTTTATCGCCAATTTCATCAATGTCAATTAATTCTTCGAAAGTTGCAGCTTGAATATTTTCGATGGTATGAAGCTTTTTAACTAAAATTTTGGCAATTGTTTCGCCCACAAAACGAATTCCCAACGAAAACAAAACTCGCTCGAAAGGAACTTTTTTTGAAGTTTCTAAACCTTCAAGAATACGCAGTGCTGATTTTTCGCCCATTCGATCCAGGTTGGCAAGTTGCCCTTTTTTTAATTGATAGAAATCTGTAATTCCTTTTACAAATCCTTCGTTGTATAAAAGTTCAATGGTTTCCTGGCCAAGCCCGTCAATGTCCATTCCTTTTCGACTAACAAAGTGCTCCATTTTGCCTTTTATCTGTGGCGGGCAACCGTCTTCGTTGGGACAATAATGAGCAGATTCTCCTTCTTTTCTAATTAATGGGGTTTTACATTCCGGGCAGTTTTCAATAAAAATAACCGGCGAAAACATGGGATGCCTTTTTGAAACATCAACTCCGGTTATTTTTGGGATTATCTCGCCGCCTTTTTCCACAAAAACTGTATCGCCGATGTGCAAATCGTGATTTTGAATAATGTCTGCATTGTGCAACGATGCACGTTTTACCATGGTTCCGGCAATATGCACTGGCTCTAAATTGGCTACCGGAGTGACTGCACCAGTTCTACCAACCTGGTACGAAACAGACTTTAAAACAGTTGAAACACTTTCAGCCTTAAATTTGTAAGCAATTGCCCAGCGAGGCGATTTTGCGGTGAACCCCAAATTATCTTGTAATTTTTTAGAGTTTACTTTTATTACAACCCCATCGGTGGCAACCGGGAGTTTGTGCCGCTCGGTGTCCCATTTTTTTATAAATGTATAAACTTCATTTAGGTTTTTGCACACTTCAATGGCATCCGATATTTTAAATCCCCACTCTTTTGCTTTTTGAAGGTTCTCGAAATGGCCGTCCATGGGTAAATCGTTTCCCAACATATAATATAAATAGGCATCCAACTTTCGGGAAGCCACTACCGATGAGTTTTTCATCTTTAGTGTTCCGGCAGAAGTGTTTCGCGGGTTTGCCAACAACTGTTCTCCAGCTTTTTCGAGTTTCGCGTTTAGTGCATCGAAAACTTTAAACGGCATTAATATTTCACCTCTAATTTCGAAATTGGCGGGATAATCGTTTCCACGTAATTTTAAGGGAATAGATTTTATGGTACGCACATTGGTTGTAACATCGTCGCCTTTTACGCCATCGCCACGTGTTACCGCACGAATTAATTCGCCATTTTCGTAGGTCAGGCTTATTGACGAACCATCGAATTTCAGCTCACAAACATAATCGCAATCCGTTTCAATTATTTTTTTCACCCGGGTGTCAAAGTCTTTTATCTCCTCTTCAGAGTATGCATTAGAAAGCGAAAGCATGGAATACTTATGTTCAACCTGTTCAAAATCTTTGCTAATGTCGCTGCCAACTCTTTGTGTTGGCGAATTGGGGTCGGCAAATTGCGGAAACTCAGCTTCCAATTTCTCCAGCTCCTTCAGTTTCATGTCGAAATCGAAATCGCTGATTTCTGGTTGTGCAAGAACATAATATTTGTAGTTATGGTCAGCGAGTTCGTTTCGGAGCTTTGTTATTTTATTTAGTGCTTCTTCGTTGTTCATTTGTTAGAAATGATTAAAAATAATTTGTAAAAAAATAAATTGCAAGTTTTGATTTGTTCTGTCATTTCGACCAAAGGGAGAAATCTCTTAATTGCGACAGATTTCTCACTTTCGTTCCTCAATTGCCAATAACAGATCCGTTTTGCTGTCATCTCCCGCATCGCTTTGCGGGAAATGACAACCTTATTGAACTTACTGTCATTTTCTCATTATGCCCAAAAAATTTGGGTGGACCCTCGAAATGACAATATAAATTTGACACGATTTTTATAAAGCTTAAAAATACTGAAGATTTTATTTCATATTGAATATTTTGCTGTTGAAATATCTTTTATTTTTAAACAAAGTAAAAAAATATGGCATTCACCTTAGAAATTGGCGCAAAAGCAATCGATTTTAATCTCCCTGCAACCGACGGAAATAGTTATTCATTGGAAAATTTTGGTGCTGCTAAAATTTTGGTGCTGCTTTTTACCTGCAATCACTGTCAGTATGTAATTGGCAGCGATGAAGTAACACGACAATCGGCTGAGCGATTTGCTCCATTGGGCGTTGCGTTTGTTGCAATAAATTCAAACAGTAAAAATACTTACGTGGAGGATGATTTTAACAACATGGTTGCGCGAATGAAAGAGCATAATTCCCCATAGAAATATTTGTACTATGAATCGCAGGAAGTTGCATTAACGTACGGTGCTTTGCGTACTCCTCATTTTTTTGTGTTCAATAAAAAAAGGAAACTTGTTTATATGGGGCGTGCAGTTGACAATCCGCACGATCCAGATAGAGATGAATGATTTAGAATGAACTTTGGAAGAACTTGTTTCGGGTAGAGAGGTTTCTGTTCCGTTAAAAATCTAATTGGTTACAACGTAAAATGGGAAAGTAAACATAATACTGGATACCTGTTGATGCTTGTGATTTAATATATTAGTGTTTAGTCAATCATGCCATTTCATGTACGTCATGCTCCGCGAAGCGATTCCTATGGAAGAATTTATTTCAGCATCCCTCTATGAAACGAGAGATTCCGAAACGAGTTCTCCCGAAGGGATCGCTTTGCGGGGAATGACGTATCCGAATCTTGAGGTTTGACTTGACACCAGCTTCTTACGACAGGCTTCATGTAAAAGTGCATTGTTTGCAGTTTGCCGTTATTCCCGCGAAGGCGGAAATCTCATTTTGAATTCAGAATATTCCGGGGTTTCATCTGAATGATAAAAAAATTTACTTTCGGTCAGCCTTTTTTTGTAAGTTTACAATCAAAATTAAAACATTCATAAATAATTTATTAAAATGAAAAATTTCAGAAGTTTACTTATCGCAGTTTTTGTGTTAGCTGCTTTTATTTCAAATGCACAAAATTCAAAAAAAGATTTCTATGGAATGTGGACCATCGCAATTGACGATGGTGCAGTGGGTTGGCTCAATGTTCACGAAAATAATGGTTTCCTCGATGCCGAATTGCTGTGGCGGGGTGGAAGCGTGCTTCCGGTTTCGAATGTTTATTTTGTTGATGACAATAATCTGGTAGTAACTCGAACTTACGAAATAACAAAATCGGAAGATCGTAAACATTTGGTTACACAAACCTATAAATTTAAAAGGAAAGGCGACAAATTAACCGGGGTTTCCATAGAACCTTCACGCGATGGAACGGGTGTCAACGAAACCAAATTTAAGGGCTGGAAACTTCCTGATGTTGGTGCAGCTCCCGATTTATCGAAAGTGAAATATGGCGAGCCAATAAATCTGTTTAATGGGAAAGACCTTTCGGGTTGGAAATTAATTAACCCAAAACAAACCAATGGTTTTAAGGTTATCGGCGGCATTTTGGTAACCGATCCGGTTCAAATACCAGGGAAAAGGGTGAGTTATGGTAATCTCCGGACTGTAAAGGAATTTGAAGATTTTAACATAAAACTGGAAGTTCGTGTTCCTGAACACAGTAACAGTGGCGTTTATTTGCGTGGGATGTATGAAATCCAGGTGTTCGACTCGTATGGAAAAGAGTTGGATTCACATAATATGGGTGCATTGTATAGCAGGGTTACCCCATCGCAATCTGCAGAAAAACCGGCTGGCGAATGGCAGACATTGGACATTACACTTTGCAAACGGCACGTAACTGTAATTCTGAATGGCAAAAAAATTATCGACAATAAGCCTGTTTACGGACCAACCGGTGGTGCAATGAGTGCCGATGTTTTTAAACCGGGTCCTATTTATTTGCAGGGCGACCACGGAACAGTTTCTTATCGGAATATAGTTTTAACTCCAATTTTGAAATAGAAATATAAGTTCAATTCGGTTTAGGAAATCTTAGAGAACCGTTCTTCCCCATTTTAAAAATGGAAAGAACGGTTCTTTTTTGTTGTTTTGACTTGTAATAAAAAATAATTATGCATCTCTAAATGAGGAGTTTGAGTTTCCTAACTCAAACAATACCGGAGTTGTAGTTTCCTAACTCAAATAATACCGGAGTTTGGAAACTCGGGTTCCCAAATCCCAATTCAAAAATTTTCTTTACATTCGAAGTGTTTTAAATGAAAATTGTTTCCAATGATTTCAAAATATTTTATAATTCTCGTTGCAATGACAATCCAACTGAGTGCATTTGCACAAATCACAGAAAAAATTAGAAACGAAGCAAAAATTCAAACTGAATATTCTTTGAAGCTTTGCAAATATTTACATCAAAATCCGGAGTTGTCTTTCCATGAGTTTGAAACGGCTAAACGAATGGCTGCTGAATTAAAAGATGCTGGTTTTGATGTCACCGAACATTTTGGTGGAAACAGTGTTGTTGGTGTGTTGAAAAATGGCGATGGTCCGGTAATTATGCTTCGCACTGATATGGATGCACTTCCCATTCAGGAAAAGACTGGTTTTGAATTTGCCAGTACCAAAATCGCTGAAACAAAAGATGGCGATGAAGTTGCAGTAATGCACGCTTGCGGACACGATATCCACATGTCAACATGGACGGGAACGGTAAGAACTTTAGCTACATTAAAAGATGAGTGGAAAGGAACACTTTTGGTAATTGCGCAGCAGGCTGAAGAGTTCAGTGGCGGGGCAAGGGAAGCCATCGATGCTGGCTTGTTTACGAAATTTCCAACTCCTGATTATGCACTTGCTTTTCATATTAACCCTGAATTGGAGTCGGGCAAAATTGGTTTGGTTGGCGGGCCTGTTTTTGCAGGCGTAAAAACAGTTGAAATTACGGTTTTTGGAAAAGGCGGCCACGGTGCTTATCCCGAAAAATGTATCGACCCAATTGTAATTGCCTCACGAATTGTATTGGATTTGCAAACCATTGTCAGCCGCGAAATTAGCCCGTTGGAACCGATTGTGGTTACTGTTGGTTCTATTCACGGGGGCACTCGCCCAAACATTATTCCCAATGAGGTGAAAATGGAATTGACACTTCGCTATTATTCCGATGAAGCCATTAAAAAAGTAATTGCCGCGATTAAACGGATTAGTAAATCTGCAGCTCAAATGGCAGGAATGCCCGATGATAAATTACCTGATGTTTTCGTTTTGCCAGTTGAAACTCCCCCTGTTTTAAATAATTCTGAATTGAGTAAAAAGATTGATGGATTTGCTTCGGAAATAATTGGTACGGAAAATATTGTTGAAACATCGCCAGCCATGGTTGGCGAAGATTTTGGCAAATATGGACGAACTCCGGAAAACATTCCCATTTGTTTGATTTGGTTGGGAAGCACAAATCCTGAATTAATGAAAGAATTGAATGCAAAAGGTAAAAAACCATTTCCATTGCATTCTCCAAATTTAAATCCCGACTACGAAAAAACAATTGAAACAGGCATTAAAGTAATGGTTGGTAATGTTATTGGTTTAATGAGAAAATAAAGGATAATCTTATTAAACATCTTTCGGGGAAATATGTTACTTTAAATAAAACAACAATTTTGAATCCACTCCGAAAAGCCAAAAAGTACGTCATTGCGAGGCACGAAGCAATCTCATAACATTGACAGCAAGTATGTTGAGATTGCTTTCCGCTTCGTTCCTCGCGGTCGCAATGACGAAAAACTACTTTTCGGAGTAGATCTATGTTTTGGGTGGTAAATGGCTTGTGAAAATACCGATTTGTATAATTTGTTAATGCGAATTGCCTCGTAGGGATCACTTTGTAAGAATTCACATCACCCGGAGGGAAATTTATACGGTTCAAAAAAAGGTTACTTGTGTTTTAAAGCAAATGCTCTTCCTTTTCTAAAAGCTTTAAGGTTTAATTGTACAATATTGTCCCCTTTTTTCTGAAAAACATGTACAATCCCGGCTTCTATTTTTTCTGGGCTTATTTGAATAAAAGGAGTTGCAGCCCCTAACATTACCACATTCGAAGCTCTGTGGTTTCCAATTTCTTTCGCAATTTTATCGGCATCGATGGCTATAAAATGGGATAACTGTTTTATTTCATTTAAAATGTCTTCAACATTCGGATAATTTACAATATTATCGAAGGGAGTTGTGTTGGTAACCAAATACCCTGTTTTTGAAAGGAAAGGTAAATAGCGCAACGCTTCCATGGGTTCCACTGACAAAATAATTTCTGCCGAACCCAATGGAATTAAGTCGGAAGCAATTTCGTTGTCGGAAATGCGCAGGTGCGATACAACCGCACCTCCTCGTTGGCTCATTCCGTGTGTTTCGGCTTGTTTAATAAAGAGGTTATCGCGCAAAGCTGCCTCGCCTAAAATGGAAGCAATCGACAAAATTCCCTGTCCACCAACTCCTGCCAATATTATATCTGTTTTCATATTTTTAAAATTTTGTCGGAAGTCGCCTGCCTGCCAGTAGGCAGGGAATACCGAAAACCGAAGTATAAATCCATAAATAGTCAAAGTAAATCATAATCCTACTTATCCTCTTTTTAATTCGAAACAAGTGAGTTTTCTTCATTCTAATTTTGAGGTGCTAATTTTTTTCCCATTCTTTTCCTTTTTGCCATCGCCTGGATACATTCGCGCCTGAAAATTATAACGGAAACGCCCTCGAAAGAAAGTTCTTCGCTGATAACCTGAACCATATTTTCGTGGTTTTTACGCAAAGGAACAAGTAATCTGATGTGTTTTGGGTCAACGCCAACAC
>JAKIST010000142.1 GCA_021648495.1 Draconibacterium sp. | reverse complement strand
AATTTGCAACAAAAGTGCTAATGGTCAATAAATCAGTATGTTGTGATTATTTTTTTCTGTTGCTACAAAAGTAACGTTTTCGGCGCGAATGCCTGTAAAATAAGGAAAGTCCCAAGTAAGTTCCGTTATAAAATATTTAATATGCTCTATTATGGGGCTTTTAAAACGTGGGAAACTTTAGTTAACTATTACAAAATATAGCATTTTATCGCTAAATTTTTTTAATTGGTTGGTTTACCGGTTTCTGTATCAAACTCCAGTGATTTTATTAACAATATGCCAAATAAATTTGAAAGGTATCGTATATTTTATTACATTTGTGCAATCGATTGCAATTAATTTTAGCTAAACTTTTAAAACTTAATGACTTATGAACCTGTTTTATCAACTTTCCACATAATTTTGTTTAGTTATAAGTGCAAGTGCTTTCCCTGTATTTTTGGGAGGGTTCCTTTATCTTTTATATTGTTAATATGTTGCATAAAAAACTGACTTAAATGAATGAAATATAACAAATAGGATTTAATTTTTCTTTTAATCTGCTTTCCTTTTAAAAACAGGAAGTTAATAGTTGAAGAGTTTTGTGGAATAATCACTGCAACAGGATGTTTCGATACTGATGTTATTCAAATTTCAAAATTAAAACGTAAATATATAAGGAGAATCTAATGAAGTTAGAAGTAATAATTTTAATGTGAATTTATTTATTTAGTATTAACTTAAAAACTATTTTTTATGAAAAACAAAAATGGTATTAAAAAAGCAATGGGCTTTTTAATGATGTGTTTCTTTTTCGTTGCAGTTAGTATGGGCACTTATGCACAAAAAACTGTAACCGGAATTGTTACAGATGAAGAGGGGTTGCCGTTGCCCGGGGTATCGGTTGTCGTTAAAGGCACTACAACGGGAACTGTAACGGGAATTGATGGGGATTTTTCTCTGTCGAACGTGGAATCTGATATGACGCTACTGTTTTCATTTATTGGCATGAAAACACATGAGGTGGTGGTTGGAAACCAAACATCGATTGATGTTACTCTCGAAGCAACTTCATTTGGCTTGCAGGAAGTTGTTACCATTGGTTATGGTACACAGAAAAAAGCGAACCTCACCGGTTCGGTGGCCATGGTAACTGCCGAGAAATTGAAAAATCGTCCTATTGTTAATGCAGGACAAGGGTTGCAAGGTGTAATCCCCAACCTTAACATTACCATCCGCAATGGAGATCCGACACGTACTGCCGACTTTAACGTTCGTGGTTTCGAGTCAATTAACGGTGGTAGCCCGCTTATTCTAATTGATGGTGTACCGGGTAACATCGACAAGCTTAACCCGAACGACATTGAAAGT
The DNA here is from genome assembly GCA_021648495.1 of Draconibacterium sp. Taxonomy (GTDB): domain Bacteria; phylum Bacteroidota; class Bacteroidia; order Bacteroidales; family Prolixibacteraceae; genus Draconibacterium. The sequence goes on along the minus strand of JAKIST010000142.1, from coordinate 9,265 downwards.
ATTACCGTTTTGAAAGATGCCGCCGCCGCCGCTGTTTACGGTGCCAGGGCAGCATTCGGTGTTATTTTGGTAGAAACCAAAAGAGGGAAGAAAGGTAAAATGAAAGTTACCCTCGGTTCAGAACTATCGCTCACACAGCCGATTGCATTAATCGATCCTATTGAAGATCCTTATGAAGCTGCTGCTGCATGGAACATTGCACAAGTAAATACTTCAGGGAATGTACAATATGACGATACATGGATGGAAGGGTTTAAGCGTTGGAGAGATAATCCCACTTTCGAAAATGAGTGGGGAGTGTATGAAGGTGGTCTTCGTCATTATGGTTATACTCCATACAAAGATATGACCATTGCCGATAACTCGCTTCAACAGAAATATGACATGTCTGTTTCGGGGGCAACCGATGATGCAGCTTATTATGTTTCGTTCGGTTTTCTAGATAAAGAAGGTTGGGCTAACCTGCCAAAAGACAAGAACTACAATTATAAAAGGTACAATGTGTTGATGAAGGCCGATTTTAAAATCAACGACTGGTTAACAATGAACGAGCAGATTACCTGGAGTGCAGAGTATAAGGACAATCCACATTTCTATAACTGGGACGTGAACATTAACTCGGTGGCCAGGGTAAAACCTAATATGATGACTACTTTCCCTGATCTTCCTTATTATCTGGAACCGGGCGATCACGATGAATTTGCACAATATATGGGCATGGATTTTTTAAGTGTAAATGCTATACCATACTGGGAGCAGGGTGGCCGCGACACAGAGACAAAACATCGTTTGATGATGAAACAAGGGATTACCCTTAAAACAATAAAAGGGTTACGCGTAAGGGGCGATTTCTCGTACAGTACATATAATGCTTCACGCCAGGATGTGGCGAGTAAAATTGTAGGGATTCAAAACAGTGATCTTACGAATTTGGTAGTTGGTAATGGTTTTAGTGGTGACAACTATATTCGGAACTGGTCAACCTATAACCAGTATTATGTAATGAATGTTTATGGTGAATATACCTACAACGAGTGGGCCGACCACTACATTAAAGCAATGGTTGGTTACAACCAGGAATGGGGCCGTAATACGCAGTTCAGTGCCAGAGCAAATGACCTGATTACACCTTTAATTCCTGACCTCGGTGCAACAACAGGTGTACAGCAAACCTGGGGGGGTAAATCGCATGTTGCTTTACGCGGTGTATTTTATCGGTTAAATTATTCATATCTGGACAAATATCTGTTTGAAGTAAATGGACGTTACGATGGAACATCACGTTTCCCAAAAGATGATCGTTTTGGGTTCTTCCCTTCCTTTTCTGTTGGCTGGAGAGCATCGAACGAAAGTTTTATGGAAGGCACCACCAACTGGCTTGATAACCTGAAACTGCGTGCCTCTTATGGAACACTCGGAAATCAGTTATTGGGAAGTAACTACTATCCATATATTTCTACCATGGGTTCCGGACAATCACCTTATATGTTCGGGAGTGGAAAAATCCCATACGTAAGTGCAGCGGGCCTGGTTAGTCCTACTTTAACCTGGGAAACTGTTGTAACTAAAAACTTTGGAGTAGATATTACCAGCTTAAACCAACGTCTCGATTTCTCGTTCGATTACTATATTCGAGATACCAAAGATATGTTAATGGGTGTTGAATATCCGGATGTATTAGGAACATCTGCACCACAACAAAATGCTGCCGACTTGCAGACTCAGGGCTGGGAGTTGTCAACCACCTGGCGCGACCGAATCGGACAGGATTGGACTTATAGCATAAACATTGGTATTGCCGATAACCAATCGGAGATTACCAAATACGATAACCCAACAGGAGCTCTTTCAGAATACTATGTAGGTAAGAAAATGGGCGAAATCTGGGGTTATGTTACCGAAGGTATTTTCCAAACCGACGAGGCAGTGGCACAACATGCCGACCAGTCGAGTCTCGGTGCTAACTGGAAGGCCGGTGATATGATGTACAAAGATTTAAATGGTGATGGAAAAATAAATGCCGGAAGTAATACGCTGGAAGATCCGGGCGACCGTCAGATTATTGGGAATAGAACCGCACGTTATTCGTTTGGGATTACTCCTGATGTCCAGTATAAAAGCTGGACATTAAATCTCTTCTTCCAGGGTCTGGTAAGGGATCACCTTCCAGGCAATGGTAACTGGCAGGCATTTTATCCGTTTAATGCAGGGCATACTGAAAAGTGGTATCTCGAAGAATCATGGAGCCCCGACAATCCAGATTCCTATTTTGCAAAACCGGGTATTTCAACAAAAGATGGTAAAAAGAACATTCATCCACAGAGCCGTTTTGTTCAGAACGCATCGTATATACGTTTAAGAAGTATTACTTTGAGCTACGTAATCCCCGAAACATGGGTAGCCAAAGTAGGAATGAGCAGAGCAATGTTGTATATTTCGGGCATGAACCTTTGGACCCTCTCCGGTATGCATAAACCGCTGTATCCTGAAAATTTAAGGACCAATACACAGGAGTACTATTTCGAGAAACTTTTTACATTTGGAGTAAAAGTTACATTTTAATAACTATTAAAAGAAGAAAAAAATGAAAAGATATATAATAAAACTTTGTTTAGTAGTTTTTGCAACACTTACCTTTTTTAGTTGCAATGATGAATTTCTGGAAAGATATCCTTTGGATAAGATTAGTGAGGAAACTTTCTGGACATCAGCAAACGATCTTGAGGTTTACAACAATAGTTTGTATAACCGTCTCAGAGATGACCGGGACGTTGATTTGCTTACCGCACATGCAGAAGGATACTGGAGTAGCCGCATAAGTCTCTGGTACCTTGATGAGTTTTCAGATAACATTGCACCACGCCACGGAAGGCATAATTTGTACCAGCAAGTCCGTGCCGGCAAATACGAAGCGCAGACTGGTCCACGTTGGTACGGCTGGCACCCTGATGGCTGGCGGCTGATAAGAGAAGTTGCCGTTGGTTTAGAAGGTTGCGAAAAAGCCCTTGCTAATGGTGTATCGGAGGCAGATGTTAATAAATACAAAGCTGAACAACGGTTAATCCGTGCCATTTGGTATGCCAAAAAAGCGTTTAAGTTTGGCGATGTTCCATGGGTTGACAAGCCGTTAAACATCGATTCAGAAGAGTTGTATGCTCCTCGTAATCCGAAATCTGAGATCATGGATCATGTAATGGAAGACCTGAATTTTGCTTGTGAATACCTGCCAGACTGGGGCAACACAACAAGGTTAGGTAAATGGGCAGCCCTTTTGATGAAATCGAGAATTTGTTTAATGGAAGGTACCTGGAGAAAATATCATGGAACAGGAGATCCCGCACCATGGTTAAGTGCCGCCGCCGATGCTGCCAAAATATTAATGGACGATGGTCCATTCTCTCTCTACTCAACCGGGAATCCGGATATGGATTATCAGGCAATCCATAAAATGACGGCTCTCGATGGTAATCCTGAAGTAATCCATTACAGGAAATATTTGAAAGGTGTGGGAATGAGTAACCACGTTCAGGCTTATCACAGATCTTACAATGGTGGTGCTACTAAAAGTTATGTTGAAGATGTTCTTTGTACCGATGGTAAACCAATTACATTGTCCGATTTATATAAGGGCGATGAAGTTTACGAAAACATCTTCGAAAACCGCGATCCACGTTTACGTCAAACTATTCTTTATCCTGCTGATGTAGAGCTATGGCAATGGAATAAAGTCGATGGAAGAACTTACCCACGTATTGATGGCATGTCGGGTGGTCTTAAAAGTACCACCGGTTACCACATCTGTAAAGTGTATGAGGTAAATGCAGCACACGCCAGTTATAACACTTCAAGTACCCCTGCTATTATTATGCGTTTTGGCGAAGCTTTATTGAACTACGCTGAAGCTAAAGCCGAATTGGGCCAATTAGACCAGGGGGTGTTAGATGAAAGCATTAACCTTTTACGCGACCGTGTGGGCATGCCGCATATGACCATGGATGTTCCAATGGATCCGCGTTATGCACACTGGGGAGTTCCTGCTACAACTGTTGAAATCCGTCGTGAACGTCGTGTTGAATTATTCATGGAAGGTTTTCGTTACGATGACCTGAGACGCTGGAAATTGGGTAAGGAATTGGAAAAACCTGATCTTGGTATGCGTTGGGATGCTGCTAACAGTAGTCGATTCGACCCGGATGGTGCAGAAACTATTAAAACCAAATTGGTTGATGGTGTTCCTTATTTAGCTCCATACGTTGGTACAGACTGGGAAGGTCCGGTATTTGACGAAAGCAAGAACTACCTCTGGCCTTTACCACTTAATGCAATTGCGCAAAATCCGGAATTAGGACAAAACCCGGGATATTAATTAAGTGAATATTCTAAAAAAATGAGTTTTGCATAGATTTTCAGAGCCGTTATTCGTCAATTGACGGATTGCGGCTTTGTTTTCTTATTGAAATTTTTAAAATCGTCAGTTAAAACTGACGGTAAAAGATACCAAGGGATTTAATAATTGCATATTATCCTTTGCCGTCGGTTTTAACCGACGGATAATTTGGATTCACAAAAAAGCGACTTTAACCCAATATTCAAATGGCATTTGATTTTCAAAAAAAAGGAATCTATATAATCAGTAGAAAAGTATTTTTGCTACTGTGTCTTTTCTGTTTTCTTCTTGAAAATGGAAAAGCACAATCGAATGATTTTTCTCATGAAACGGAAAAACTCTTTTCCCGGTTAAATCTTGATATTCATGGATTGGAGAAAATTAGGGACGCACAAAATAATCCAAATCTTGCCGCAGAACAACTTCTCTATTATTTCAAAACCAGAACCTCTGTAAAACACCCGATTAACATCAGTTCAGAAAAAACCGAGGCAACCCAAAAAGATATAAAATGGGCAAACGACGCCCTGAAACATATTTTTGTAGGCCAGCCAGCTTACCCATCTTATTTTTGTGGCGATGATATTGACTGGAACTCCCGTCCGGTACCCGATAACGAGTGGGTTTGGCAATTAAACCGTATGTATTTCTGGAATGCCATGGGGAAAGTTTACCAGCAAACCGGCGATGAGAAATATGCAAAAGAGTGGTGCAAACAACTTATCGACTGGACACAAAAAAATCCAAATGATGCGGATCATAAATATGCCTGGCGTTCTATTGAAGCGGGTATTCGCGGCAATAGTTGGACAGGTTTGTTCCAGCGTTTTATAGGTTCGCCGAATTTTACGCCCGAAGTTTTGGTCGCTTTTTTAAATAGTATGTACGACCATGCCGAATTTTTAATGACCAAGTACAGCACCCGCAGCAACTGGGGGTTAATGGAAGCCGAAGGAATGGCTTTTATTGCCATCACTTTTCCTGAATTTAAGTTTTCAGAAAAATGGAAAACAGAAGCATTCCGGCGGTTAAATAACGAAATTAACATTCAGGTGTATCCCGACGGTCACCAGCGCGAACTGGCAATTGGTTATCATTTGGGTTGTATTAACTGGTTTTTGCGAACCTACGAATTGGCAAAAATGAACGGAATTGAAAACGCCTTCCCAAAATCGTACCTCGAAACGATTGAGAAGATGTGTGAAGTACCCATGAAAATAGGATTGCCTGATGGTACTAACGCACAGTTCGGAGATGCGTGGGCAGGCAAACCCGGGCAACATTCAAAGCAGTTTCTGGAATGGTCGAAAATGTTTCATCGCGATGATTTTCTTTATCTCGCAACCGAAGGAAAACAGGGAACTGAACCGGATAAAACAGCTTTCGCATTGAAACAGAGCGGCTTGTATTCCATGCGGAGCGGCTGGGATAAAGAAGCAACTTGTTTAGTTTTAAAATGTGGGCCCGATGGTGGTTTTCACTGCCAGCCCGATAATGGAACATTTACTTTGTATGCCGGCGGTAGAAATTTAATGCCCGATGCCGGAAGTTACATTTATAGCGGCGACCCCAAAAACCGCTCCTGGTTCAGGCAAACCCGCGTACATCAAACACTGACATTAAATGATGAAAATACAAACTATTCACCTAAACTTTTAAAATGGCAACCCGGCAACGACCTCGATATTTTGGTAGTTGAAAATGCCGGATATAAAAATTTGACACATCGCCGGTCGGTATTTTTTATCGATAAAAAATATCTTGTAATCGTTGACGAAGCCATCGGAACCGGAACCGGTAATGTGGATATTCATTTTCAGTTGGCACCGGGTGCGGGTGTCGCGGTTTTTAACCGCGATTATTTTTCAGTTCATTCCAATTTTAAAAAAGGGTGGAATGTGTTGGTTCAAACGAATAAACAAAAGGGTTTGAAACTGGAAGAAGAGGAAGGGCAGGTTTCGTTTGAATATACAAAAAAAGAACCGCGGCCTGCTTTTCGTTTTCGAATTGAAAAAGAAAACGAAAAACATCCGGTTCGTTTCGTAACTTTGGTTGTGCCTTACGAAAGAGAAAAACCGGATATAAAAGTTGAAGTGGTTGGCAATTCAAAAATTGGCGGCTCAGAACTTCAACTTGAAATAGAAGAAAATGGAAAAATAAAAACGATAGGATATACCTTATAACTGATGTCATTTCAAAAATTCGCTAAAATATTGGGTACATTAAGTAAATGACAGCAAGATGCCGAAATGAATTCGGCATGACGTTCTAACTGAAAGCGGAAAATAAAAAATTGTATTGGTATTTAAGCAAGATGCCGAAATGAATTCGGCATGACGTTCTAACTCGTTTTGTTTATTAGAACGTCATCCTGAACTTGTTTCAGGATCTTAAAAGAAGATCTGACATTGGCAAACCTGAAGGATGAAGGTGAGAAATCTTTTTATTGCAATAGATTTCTCAGTCGTTCTTTTTTCGGAATGACAAGAAATGAATGGAATTATATTAATCTAAAATCCAACTAAAATGAAAACAAAAATTAGTCTATTAATCAGTTTGTTTTGTTTGGCAATACTGACAAAATCTTTTGCCCAGGAAAAAGAAATTCCAAAACTGCAAAATCCTTTTACGGTTCAGTACCTCAAAAAAAACCTTCGCAAATCGCATCTTCGTTTGGTGCTTAATTCAACTACCGAGAAAAATTTGAGAAAAAAGTTGAAGACTGATCCGGTGGTTCAAAACATGTACAAAGCAATTCAGTTAAACGCGGCTGAAGTTTTAACCAAACCATTTTTGGAAAGAAAACTCGAAGGCAGAAGATTGTTGGGTGTTTCGCGCGAAATGCTTTGGCGGATGAATATGCTCGGAATGGTTTACCGCATCGAAAAAGAGCCAAAAGTTTTAGCACGCATTAACGAAGAGGTAGTTGCCGTTTGTAATTTTTCCGACTGGAATCCTTCTCACTTTCTCGACGTAGCCGAAATATCGATGGCAGTATCTTTGGCACTCGACTGGACTGCTGGTAAACTACCAAAATCAACTATCGAACTTGCAAAAAATGCTTTAATTGAGAAAGGAATTAAACCAAGCTGGCCAGAAAGTGGTGAAAACCCAGGTTGGGCGTACGGAACCAACAACTGGAACCAGGTGTGCAACGGTGGGATGATTGCCGCTTCGATTGCTGTTGCTGAAAAGGCTCCCGAACTGGCAGCAAAAACAATTCACCGTGCCCTTGATGGAATGACGCATGCTTTGGTAGAATATGGCCCAGATGGTGTTTATCCCGAAGGCTCAACTTATTGGAGCTACGGAACGCGTTTTTCAGTAACAACGGCTGCTATGCTCGAAAGTGCTTTTGGTACCGATTTTGGAATTGCCGATTACCCTGCATTTAAAAAGAGTGCTATTTTCCGTTCGTTGTCGGTTGCCCCGTCGGGCTGGTATTTTAATTATTCCGATTGTGGCGATAAACGTAGCGAAAATGGCGATGTAGCTCTTGCCTGGTTTGCCGTAAAAACCGGTAATAAAGAGTTTTTCGAAAAAGATAGGTTTTTAATGCCCGTAGAAAAAATGGGCAAGCTGTCGCGCCTCGCAGGAGCCGGTTTGGTGTGGATAGCACAGTACGAAGAAAAGGATGACATAAAAATGCCCACAGCCTGGAAGGGTGAAGGAGCAAACCCAATTTTCATTTTCAAAAGCGATAAAAGCGATCCGCATCAATTTTATCTTGCCGGAAAAGGAGGAAAAGGAGCCAACAACCATGGAAATATGGATGCCGGAACTTTTGTTTTTGAACTGAACGGTGTGCGCTGGGTGGTCGATCCGGGAAATCAAAATTATAATACCTTGGAACAAACGGGTTTCGATTTGTGGGGACGGTGCCAAACCTGCGAACGGTGGACCTTGCTTACAAAAAATAATTTCGGGCACAGTACCATTTCAGTCAATAACCAATTGCATGTAGTTGATGGGCAGGCAACGCTAACTAATTTTAAAGACGGTCAAAATCCCGAAGCCTCTTTTGATCTTACGCCCGCATTTGGAACCTTGCTAAAAAGTGCGCAACGACAATTTATAAAAGACACCCCAACTTCAATTGTTGTTGAAGATAATATCGAAATTTCTGAAAAAACGAAACTCGTTACCTGGCAGTTGATGACCACTGCCGATGTTGAAATTGTTCCGGGTGGGGCGATTTTAAATCAGGATGGGAAAAAATTGAAATTGGAAAACCTTTCACATCCCGGGTTAAATATCTCAATTGTCTCTCTTTATCCTGCCCCATTAAAATTAGACAGGCAGATTGAAGGCTTAAAACGACTTGAAATCCGTATCCCTGCTTGGACAATTGAAGGTGGAAAAACAAAAATTAAAGTGCGTCTTTCCGGAGTTTAACTTTAAACACGTGCTTAGCGGTTTGAACCGCTAAGCGCATTTCTAAGGCAGCCGTCATTACCGCAAAGGCGGGAATCTCTTTCAAGTTCGTAGGTTTCCATTTATAGGGAAAAAATGAGATGTAAAAAATATTAAGGACTATGAAAAATTTAAACCAATATCTGTTCATCCTGACATGTTTCCTGTTTTTTACTGCACAAGATGTCAACGCGCAAAAACTGGAAAATCCAATTACAACATCGTATATAAAAAGTCACATTTCTAAAAAATCACCAAAACTAATCCTCACTCCGCAAATAGAAAAGGAGCTTAAAAAGAAGTTAAAAACCGATCCACTGGTTAAAAATTATTACAAATATTTGAAAGCCGAATCGGAGCAAATTTTGACGGAGCCTTTATTAAAAAGAGAACTGGAAGGTTTCCGGTTACTTGCCGTTTCGCGCGAGATGGTAGAACGAATGGGCGTTTTGTGTATGGTTTATC
>JAKIST010000141.1 GCA_021648495.1 Draconibacterium sp. | reverse complement strand
TATTTCCGCCAAAACTAATTCCTTTTTTCAGCGCAATTTCTTTTACAAAATCTAAAGGAATATTTTCGTCGATTGAAACATTATCGGGTTTACAATTACACATCGCTTCAATATTTTGCTGTGCATGGCCGCAAACAAAGAATGAACTAAGTTTTTCGTTTTTCCGTATAAAGGAGAAAATATCGGAAACATACGGAGTAACAAACGTGTCAAAAGTCATTGGGTCAATCTGGCTGGTCATTGGGTCAACCACTGCAATAATATCGCAACCCGCATCCATCAAATATTCCGACATTTTTTTGCTCACTTTTGTACAAAACTCCATCACCTCATGTACTTCGTCGGGCGCCTCAAAAAGTTTCATAAAAATATCGGTTCCCATTAAATGGAGTGCCAAAGTAAAAGGTCCGGTGATTAATCCGTATAAAGCAATATCAGGATGTTTTTCGCGCAAAACTTTGGTTGCTTCAATCGCCACGGGAATTCTACCATCGTTTATTGTAGGGAGTTTTAAATCCGATAATTTTGTTCCATTTGCAAGTGGATGTGTAACAACTGCAGGCGGATTGTGAGGAGCCCACTGTAACTCACATCCTAAAATTTCGGCTTCAATTTGTAAGTCGAAAACTACAGGAACACCATCCGGATTATATTCTTCGATTGCCTTACTAACGCCCTTTACAACTTCTTTTGAAGATTTCAGATAAGTTTCTGCATCAACTCCAGTTAAAAAACCACCATGAACACCCACAAATGGAACCCACGGAATGCGCTCTACTTTTTCTAAAGCAAATGCTTTTTTTATTAATTCTAATCCTTTCATACTATTAGTAGTTAGTAGTGAGATTTGAGTAGTGAGATAGAAAAAAGCAAAATCAATTTGTACGTCATTCCGAATTTATTTCGGAATCTCCTTACATTGAAAGATGCTGAATCAAGTTCAGCATGACGTTCTTGAACTATTTCTGCTTTCCAAAAATTCATTTTAAATCACTTTCTATTTATCTTTTTTCAACTTTAAAAATCAGACATAATAATTCAGCTTTAAGAAAATCTGATTTTCCCAATCAACTTATTTTTAAAAAATTACCTCTAAACTTTTCTACCGAGGAGATTACAAATGTTAGCAGAAAACATTCTTGTCTCACTGCTCACTACCACAATCTCATATCTAATTAGAGTCTGTCCATAAAGTAGGTGTTTGAAATAGAAAGTTCGAATTCGAGGCTTGCGAAGTCAGAAAATAAAGGAGTTTACTCTTGTAAATGACTGTTTTTCTGACAAGCGTAACGAAGAAGTCGGACTTTCTATTCGAACACTAATTACGCTACCTGTGAATTCAAGTATTCCACCAAACCTTGCGGGTCGGGAGCATAAGCATCGGCTCCTACTTTCTGCCTGAAATCATCGGTAACAGGAGCTCCTCCCACGGCAACTTTTGCTCCGGGAACGGCGTCTTTAATGGCTTTCGTAATTTTTTCCATGTTAACCATAGTTGTAGTTAGCAGGGCCGACAAACCTACAAATGCGTTTTCGTTTTCCTTTAACGCCGCAACAAACTGTTCTGCTTTTACATCAGTACCTAAATCAACCACTTTCCAACCATTTCCTTCTACCATCATCGAAACCAGGTTTTTGCCAATGTCGTGCAAATCGCCTTCAACGGTTCCAATAATAAATGTACCTTTTTGTTTAACTTCGCCTGAAGCAAAAAATGGTTTGAGGTGGAGCATTGCCGTACTCATCGCTTTTGCCGACATCAATACTTGAGGAACAAAAACTTTATTCTCACGAAATTTAACACCAATTTTCTGCATCCCAATCATCAATCCTTTTGTAAGGATATCTTGAGGATTAACTCCTTCGTCTAAAAGTTTTTTAGCTAATTCATCGGCTCCTTCCTGTCCTTTCATCTGAGGCGGGTATGGCGCGGCTTTATTTATTTTTCCAAATTCCACGCAATCAGCTAGTTTTGATAATAATTCGCTCATGGTCTATTTTAAGATTTATGTTTTGTACAAAAGTATTGTGAAATTAGTTCAAAAAAATAGTGTTTCCTTGGAAAAAGATGGAATATATTACTTTCTTTTAGTTATTGAAAAGAAATTTAGTACATGGCAGGCGAAAAACGTTATTTCCGAATTCCGGTTCCATTGATAGACGAACAACGAAACAATGCGATTACCCGTGATTTGTATTTAACTGAAATTGGTGAAATTGAAGTTAGGGCTGGTACAATCTGGAGTTCCAATTCGAAACTCGAAAATTACCTGCTTGTATATTGTACAAAAGGCAGTGGAATCGTTCTTATTTTGGGGGAGCAGGTTCCTGTTTCTGACGATCAATTTTTTATCATTCCCAAGGGTGACCAGTTTAAATTTTATTCGGTCCTCGGTGTTAATACCCAATTGTTGACAGCCCGTTTCGAAGGTAGAAAAGCAAAACAATTGGGGAAAGAGTTTTCGGTGGTACGCAATTTAATTCCTTCGGTAAACAACCGTGTTGCCAACCGTGAGATGTTGTTCGACGAAATTTTCAACAATCTTTCGAAAGGTTTTCACGATGAAAACCTGGAATACGTTAATTTTTGTTTTGGGCACCTTTTGGCAACGTTTATTTATGCCAATAAAACCAGCGACGATATTGCCGATGAATCAAATCCGATAATTCGCCGGGCCATTAATTACCTAAATAAAAACTTAGATAATAAACTCTCGCTAAATCAACTCGCAAAAGAGCTTGGATATTCGCCAAGCTATTTTACCACATTGTTTAAAAAGGAAACTAATTATTCTCCCATTAGTTATTTTTCTCACCTAAAAATAGTAAAAGCATGCGAGTTGCTTGATTATACAAATATGAAAGTGAAGGAAATTTCTTTTCATTTGGGCTATTCCGACCCATACTATTTTTCCAAAGATTTTAAAAAGAAAATTGGCTTGTCACCGAGAAATTACCGTAATCGGGTGGGATGATTGAGTCCTGCCAGATCTTCAAAAAAAAGAAAGTTGTCTGATAATAAATTTTTTCTTGAATTAATAAATTAGTTTAACAGGATTCTGTCTATTGTCCCAAAATGTTAATAGGATAATTATTTCTTTTTTTTCGTCTAACAGATAAAACAAACTGTTCTGCTTTGAAATGACTGCCTTTCTTATTTCTTCTTTTCCAATTGCTTTAAACATCTTCGGATTTATGGCAATTTGTACTATTCATTTTTGAGCTTTCCCAACAAATTTTCGGATTTCCTTTTCCGTCCATCCATCTTCAAGGTAATCAATAATAGCAGCGAAAGTTGTTTCAGCCTCAGGAGACCACCTAATTTTCATAGCCATTTCTTATGCTTTTCTAATACTGTTTCATGCGAAATAGTATTGCCATTTTTTGCCTGCTGCAATCCCCTTTCCACTGATTCAATAAGCTCTTCCGGCAACCCTTCTTTCCAATCGGTAGTTCCATGTATTAAAAGTTTAGAAACTTTATCAAGTAGGTCAAATTTTTCAGTCTTTAAAATCAAATCGACTATCTCTAATTTTTTCGTCTGAATATTCATAACAGATTTTTTATTTCACTCATACAAAGTTAACGTTTAATCTTAACTTTAGGACAATTTTACAAAACCAAAACTTATGACCACACCGTTTCTCATTTTTATAGTAGTTTCAGCAGTAGCCATATTACTTTTTATGGTACTGAAACTAAAAATAAGTGCATTTATTTCACTTCTGATTACTGCCATTTATGTTGGGATAATTGCTGGAATGCCGCTAAACAACATAACAAAAGCTATTCAGGATGGGATGGCCGGAACACTGGGTTTTGTTGCCACAGTTGTTGGTTTGGGTGCTATTTTCGGCCAAATGTTGGAAAGTTCGGGCGGGGCCGAATCGTTGGCACACTACCTTTTGAAAAAATTTGGCACAGACCGTGCCTCGTGGGCGATGGTAGTTACCGGGTTTATTGTTGCTATCCCGGTTTTCCTCGACGTTGGTTTTATTATTTTGGTTCCAATTATTTATGCTTTGGCGCGCGATTCGAAACGTTCGCTTCTTTATTATGGAATTCCTTTGTTGGCGGGGCTGGCAGTTACACACAGTTTTATCCCTCCAACCCCCGGGCCGGTTGCTGTTGCCAATATAATTGATGTACAATTGGGGTGGGTAATTTTACTTGGCGTTATTATCGGCTTTCCAATTGCTATAATTGCCGGGCCGGTTTGGGGGAAATACATTTCAAATAAAATTTACATTGAACCACCAACAGAATTTAACTTGCAACAAAACAAAGAATACGATGAAAATAACCTCCCGCCGTTTAAATTAATAGCGGTAATAATTGCTGTCCCGTTGTTTTTAATTTTGGTGAATACTTTCACTGGGCTGGCAGTTGATAAAGAAGCAATTCAACAATCGATTTGGACAGATATCCTGGAATTTATCGGGCATCCATTTTCAGCATTGATAATTGCAACTTTACTTGCTTCCTACTTTTTATGTGTCAAGCGCGGAATGGGAAAACAAAAAATACTTGACCTCAGTACAAAAGCACTTGGCCCTGCCGGGATAATTATACTTATTACCGGTGCCGGTGGCGTTTTGAAACAAATTTTAGTTGACAGCGGAATTGGGAAAATTATGGCTGAGTCGATGGCCGGCTCCGCACTGCCACCCATTTTACTTGCATGGTTACTCGCAGCAGTTGTGCGGGTAACACAGGGTTCGGCAACAGTCGCCATGATTACCGCAGCCGGAATAATTGCACCCGTTTTAAGCGAGTTTGGATTAAACGATCCGCAACGTGCATTGGTGGTTTTAGCAATTGCATCGGGAGCAACTTTACTCTCGCATGTAAACGACAGCGGTTTTTGGCTGGTTGGGAAATACTTTGGGATGACCGAAAAACAGACCCTGCAATCGTGGACGGTAATGGAATCGATAATTGCTGTGTGTGGTCTGGCGTTTACACTTTTGGCAAGTTTGTTTTTTTAAAATTACTCAATACTAATAACTAAATACCGAGTACTAAAATATGAAATTTACATTCAAACATTTTAATGATTTGTCAACCGAAGAATTGTATGCTATTTTACAAATCAGGGCTGAAGTTTTTGTTGTTGAACAGAATTGTGTTTATAATGACATTGACGATTTTGACAAAGATGCAGTTCATCAATTCATTAAAAAATACGGAAAAATTGTAGCATATTCGCGCTTGTTAAAAGCTGGATCACGATTTCCTGATTGTTCAATTGGGAGGGTTATTGTAAAAAAATCGGAACGAGGCAAAGGTTTTGGCAAAAGGATGATGGAAGAAGCCAAAGATTTTATGATGGAAGAATGGAACGCTACAATAATTAAAATTAGTGCACAAAAATACCTGCAAAAATTTTATGAAGAATTAGAGTTTGAAGTTATTACCAAAGAATATCTTGAAGATGGAATTCCGCATTTCGGAATGATGTATAAAACAATAAAAAGGTAAGAGGAATCAGTCGAGAGATTAGTGAAAGGTTAAAAATAGTTTTCGAAGATGACGATGTTATTTTGAACCTTTCACTAAATAGAGTCTGTCCATAAAGTAAGTGTTTGGTTCAGAAAGGTCGAATTCAAAGCCTGCCCCGAATTGTTCGGGGGCTTGCGAAGTCATAAAATAAAGGAGTTTACTCTTGTAAATGACTGTTTTTATGACGAGCGTAACGCAGAAGTCGGACTTTATGGACGAACACGAACTAATCCCACAATTGTTGATGTGAATGGTTTATCTGAAAAGTTTTTTTATGGCAGCGCGGACAAATTGCATTTTTAAGTCGGTGGATATTTGTAAGCTTTAACCGCGAATGGCATTTATTACAGCGAAAACAACTTTTATGTACCACTTTTTCATCGTTATAAACCACGACCTCAATTTTATCGTAAAGCACCTTGCATTTTGGACATTTATACACTTGAAATCCTGCTTTCAAAAAAAGATCGTCGTTGGTTTTTGCCAATTTCCTTAACAAGTTGTCCGTTTTATAATGGAATAATTTGGTGTGGTGTTTTAGGTATTCAACCACAGGTTGCGAGTGAATTAAAAAACCATGTCCCTGATTAAATGACTCCTCGTAACCACAATGCTCGCAACGATAAGGATACGCATTTCCCATTTTTGAAAGAATTTCTTTAAAGATAGCCAAAAATGAGTTTATTTTAAAACAAATTCTCATTTTAAATGTATTAATAGTAAATGTTTAAAAACTAATATGAAATCAATTATCATCTCTTTTGTACTATTTGTGGCATTGTCAACAAGTGTGTTTTCACAAGAAAATAAATCGTTAAAAGTGGGCGACAAAGCACCCGGTTTTAAAACTTTGGCCGATGATGGTTCAACCTGGAACGTAAAAGATTACTTAGGCAAAAAAACCATTGTAGTCTATTTTTATCCCGCTGCAATGACTGGCGGCTGCACAAAACAAGCTTGCGCTTATCGCGATTTTAAAAGTGACATTGAATCTGTTGATGCTGTAGTAGTTGGGATAAGCGGTGACAATATTGCCGGGCTTAAATTATTCAAAAAAGCGCACAATTTGAATTTTACTTTACTTTCGGATGAATCGGGGGAAATAGCCAAAAAATTTGGTGTGCCTACCCGAAAAGGAGGTACAATTACAAAAGAAATTAAGGGGCAAAGTTTCGATTTAACACGTGGAACAACTGAAAGCCGCTGGACTTTTGTAATCGACAAAAAAGGAAATATCGTTTACAAAAACGAGAAAGTAGATGCTACAAAAGACACCGAAGAGGTTTTGACCTTCATTAAAAACAATTCGTAAAACCTTGTTCCCCAATTACAGAATTCTTGTTGCGCTTTTCATTCTGTAACATTTTAAACTATATTTGCGCAAAATTTAAAAATTGGAAACCGGGCAGTTTCTAAAATATTTTAAGGGGCAAAAAGAATTCAGTGCGGTTCTTGAAAAAATTGATGCCCCCCCGGGTGAGAAAGTTCACACGCACGGACTTATTGGGTCTTCTAAAACCATTTTACTTTCAAATATTTTTCAAAACAGGAACAAAAATCTCATTGTCTTTTTGAACGACAGGGAAGAAGCCGCCTATTTTTACGATGATTTAAACAATCTGGGATTTGGCGCAAACACCCTTATTTTTCCTTCTTCACATAAACACTCAATCCAACACGGAGAAGTTGAACAGGAAAACATTGTTCAGCGAACGGAAGTGTTGAACAAGGTTGCATTGAACCGAAAACCATACATTATTATTTCGTATCCCGAAGCACTTGTTGAAACGGTATTGTCGCAGTTGGGGCTGGAAACAAATACATTGCAGGTTAAAACCGGCGACAATATTTCTACCGATTTTATCAACGAATTTTTATATGAATACGGTTTCGAGCGGGTTGATTTTGTTTATGAACCGGGACAGTTTTCAATCAGGGGAAGTATTGTTGATGTTTTTTCGTTTTCGCACGAAGATCCGTACCGGCTCGATTTTTTTGGCGATGAAGTAGAATCAATTCGCAGTTTCAATATCGACAACCAAATTTCAAAAGATATATTTCAAAATATTACAATAGTCCCAAACATTCAAAATGAAAATATTGAAGGTTCTCGAATTTCATTAATCGAGTTTTTTCAGCACGATAATATCTTTTTTGGAAATAACCTGAACCAGTTTCTCGATCAGGTTTCTGAAATTCACCGGCAAACAATTTTAGCGAAAACCAAGCAGAAAAATATTCAGGAAGTAGTAGTTTCTGGTGAAAGGTTAAAAGAGCAACTAATTGGGCAAACGGTCATGGAATTAGGTTTCGATTCAGCTTTTCAATTTACTTCTGAAATTAATTTTTCAAATTCAAAACAACCCATATTCAATAAAAACTTTGAATTGTTAGGCGAAAACTTAATCGATTTCAGAAAAAAAGGGTATGAAATATTTATCCTTTCGAACAACGAAAAGCAAATTGAGCGCTTGGAAGCCATTTTTCAGGACACCGATTTGAAGGTGGAATTTACGCCCGTAAATTTTATTTTACATGAAGGTTTTGTAGATCACAATTCTAAAATTTGTTGTTACACCGACCACCAGATTTTTGAGCGCTACCATCGGTTTACAACAAGAAACAGAAAAGCCCAGCGCGAAGCCATTTCCTTAAAAGAGTTGAACAAACTGCACCGGGGCGATTATGTGGTCCATATCGATCACGGAATTGGCAAATTTGCGGGGCTGGTAAAAACCGAATTAAATGGCAAAATACAGGAAACAATCCGATTGGTTTACAAAGACAACGACTCGCTTTTGGTGAGCATCCATTCCTTGCACCGTATTTCTAAATTCAAAGGGAAAGAAGGTACCGAGCCACGGATAAACAAGTTGGGAACGGGTGCGTGGCAAAAAATGAAAAGCCGCACAAAAGCAAAAGTTAAAGATATTGCCAAAGAGTTGATTGCGTTGTATGCCAAACGCCGCGCCGAAAGAGGATTTGCGTTTGCTCCCGACACTTACTTGCAAACCGAGCTGGAAGCATCGTTTATTTACGAAGATACTCCGGATCAGGAAAAGGCGACGATTGCCGTTAAAGAAGACATGGAAAAAATGATTCCTATGGATCGTTTGGTTTGTGGCGATGTTGGATTTGGAAAAACGGAAGTTGCCATTCGCGCTGCATTTAAATCGGTGTCGGACAGCAAACAGGTGGCAGTTTTGGTACCCACTACAATTCTTGCCCTTCAACATTTTAAAACTTTTTCTGAACGATTGAAAAACTTCCCGGCACGGATAGAATATGTAAGCCGGTTAAAGTCAACAGCCGAAAACAAAAGTACTTTAAAGGAACTCGCTGAGGGGAAAATCGACATTATTATTGGTACGCACCGATTAGTAAGCAAAGATGTAAAATTTAAAGATTTAGGCTTGCTGGTAATCGATGAGGAACAAAAATTTGGCGTTTCTGTTAAAGAGAAATTGAAACAGTTTAAAATGAATGTTGATACACTTGCATTAACTGCCACACCAATTCCCCGCACACTTCAGTTTTCGCTAATGGGCGCACGCGATTTGTCGATTATGCAAACTGCACCTCCAAACCGCTACCCAATTGTTACCGAAGTGCATGGGTTTAACGACCAGCTAATTAAAGATGCAATTACATACGAGGTTGAGCGAAACGGACAGGTGTTCTTTATCCACAACCGGATTCAGAATATTTATGAAGTTGAAGCAACATTAAAACGAATTGTTCCGGGAATTAAAACGTGTGTCGCCCACGGACAAATGGATGGGAAAAAGCTGGAAAAGGTAATGCTCGATTTTATTAATGCTGAATTTGATGTATTAATTGCCACTACCATAATCGAATCGGGATTGGACATTCCCAACGCAAATACCATGATAATAAACCAAGCGCAAAATTTTGGGTTGAGCGATTTGCATCAATTGCGGGGCAGGGTTGGACGGTCAAATAAGAAAGCGTTTTGTTATTTGATAACTCCGCCCTTATCAACGGTAAATGCCGATGCCCGCCGTCGGTTAAAAGCTATTGAAGAGTTCTCCGATTTGGGTAGCGGATTCAATATTGCCATGCAGGATTTAGACATTCGTGGAGCCGGAAATATGTTGGGTGCCGAACAGAGTGGTTTTATTGCCGACATTGGGTTCGAAACGTATCACAGGATTCTGAATGAAGCCATTCAAGAGCTGAAACAAGGTGAGTTTAAAGGTATTTTCGAAGCGGACGATCAGCAACAAACACAAGCATTCTTGAATATAAAATTTGTAAGCGATTGCCAGATCGATACCGATTTGGAACTGCTTTTTGCTGATGATTATATCCCCGGCACTTCGGAAAGAATGTTGTTGTACCGCGAATTGGACAACATTGAAAATAGAAAACAACTCGATATTTTTGTGAAAGGCTTGGAAGATAGGTTTGGCAAATTACCAAAAGAAAGCCGCGAATTAACAGAAGTTGTAAAACTCCGTTGGAAAGCTGTTGAATTGAGCATGGAAAAAATTATCTTAAAAAACGGGAAGATGATTTGTTATTTTGTTGCCGACCAAAAATCTCAATTTTATCAAACCGCCGATTTTATAAAAATTGTGCAGTACATTCAAAAGAGCAACTCAGGGGGCAAAATAAAAGAAGCAAACTACAAACTCACATTAACATTTAACAACGTCCCCAACATTGAAACTGCTGATTTTATGCTACATAATATTTTGGAATCGGTAAAAAATGGGTAAGAAAAAGGAAAGTATGGAATCCTTAAATCCATTTCTCCGTCAGGATGGAATCGCTTTAAGCGATGCTATCCCTTGTAAACAAACTTTAATCGTAGCGGATTCCATCCGGCTGACAGAGCGCGTTGGGTTAAAATGCGAAAAATATTTTTTCACCCTGAATGGACAGGTCAATTTTTTGTAAACTGCCCTTTCAGGATGCGTTTAGACGCTACATTTTGATTACCCAAAGCGACGTAACACTTTGCCTTGGGCTGAATTAACCTGCCGTTTCACAGCGTTTGGTTTTAGCCTGCATTATTCACATATCATTCTATTCCGAAGCCAAACTACTTTGAATAAAAACAATGCTCGACTTTCGTTTCTCAAAATAGCTAAGGCATTGTTACTAAATAACATGGCCAACTTTGTCCAACTTATTTCGT
>JAKIST010000140.1 GCA_021648495.1 Draconibacterium sp. | reverse complement strand
AAAGGTGAGCGCAGGAATTCAACTCACAGGAATAGCAGTTGCTATTTTGAGAATTGGATTCCGAGCATTACCTTTATTCAAAGTAGTTTGGTTTCGGAATAGAAATATTTGTGAATTATTCAGGTTAAAGTCAAACTGTTTACATCCTTTCCAATTCAACCGAAAAATATCGCATTATTGGCACTTCACTATTAATTTTAAACCCTGAAGTAATTGTATTCGTTCTGTCGAAAACATTTTTCAAAGCAAGCCCAACAACATCCATCTGATTATTGGTAAATGTACGACGAGGAATTGCTAATCTCAGCATTTACAATCGGGGATACCTGTTTTCTTTTGTTACTGGGTCGCGGTCGGCCAGAAGTGTTCCCACTTGTTGCTCAAAATTGAAAACTCACCGAATTAACTCATTTACCGATTTTTTCAGAAAACTCCGGGTAAAATAATCTTCATCCACAATTTCATTGTTCCAAACCACAATGTCGAGGTCGATGCAACGCGGGCTAAATTTTGGATTTGTTCGATCGCGCCCCATTTCACCTTCAATAGCTTTCAATAGCTTGTTCAGTTTTTTTTGATTTAGATCTGTTTTGATTTTTACCGCACCGTTTGTAAAATCAGCTTGATCAATATTTCCAATGGGTTTGGTAATTAAAAATGTTGAAACCTGTAAAACCTCAACCTTTGTTTTCAATATTTCCAGCATTTTGGGAATATTCGTTTCAGCTTCGATGTTTGAACCAATGCCGATAATGCAAATATTAGTCGTCACCCGACTATGAGTCGGGTGACGACTATCAACTAATAACAAATTTTCCTTAACCAATAATGAATAATCAATTAACTTTCCTTTTCGAAGCCCAAGATAATCCCGAGCAGAGGAGAACTCCCATTCTTCAGGACTCTTTACCAATCCAGAGTAAACAGGATTGTAATGAACATACATAATACAAGTTTCCAAATAACTTTTCCCTTGCGAAAAATTAATTTGTGTTCCAAAGGTAGTATTCCAATAAGATGGTTCTATTACTATTTCATCGACAAGAACTTTTGCCTTCGTTCTTTTTTGAAACAGAGGACCAGTAAATCCTTCATGCTTTTGAAGTGTTCGTGAGTAGGACGCCAGCAGAATTCCTATGGATTGATTTATTGTTCGGGTCTTAGTGGTCACCCGACTTTGAGTCGGGTGACCACTCTGTTCGAATTCAATAATTTCTTTTTGAACAAAAACAATAAAATGAAAATGATTGGGCATTAAACACCATGCAACAATTGAAACAAATGGAGTTAAGTATTCTTTCATTTTTTTGAGAAAAAACAAATAGTCCTCCCGTTTAAAAAAAAGTTGCTGAGAATTATTCCCGCGATTATATATATGATAAAAATAACCTTTTGTTAATTCCATCAATTTAGTCTCAAAATCATGCTAAAATTTACATTTGACCATCACCCAAACTCAAGTAGGGAGAAGACCTGTTATCTTCTACATTCCATTTCCAACGAAACCGATTCTGCAAAACGTAATGCATGTGGTTTGTCCACTTCAACCCTTGCCCATTTTACTTTATCCGATTTCATTATCAAATCCAAGATATTTTTAGTAAGTACTTCCAGCAGTTTAAACCTACCTTCCTGAACATGGACAATAATTTTTTTAGTGATTGTTTTATAATCGAAAATATCCAAAGGTTCGTCGGCATTCATTGCTGAATCCGGAATTTCAGTTTCAATTTCGATATTGATCATGACATCTTGTTTATTCAATAATTCATCTGGATTAAAACCGATGTACGTTCTGATTAACAGATTCTTAATGCGTATTATTGCCATAATTATTAAACGTTTGACCCAAGATTTTCACCACCGTCGGCGAACAACAACTGACCGGTTAAATGATTATTTTCAAGGATATAATTTATACTTTTTATTATCGGCTCAACACCACCAGGCTTTTTCATCGGAATACTTTGAGCTAAATTGAGAAGGTAATTTTCATCTTTGTCGTTAGGTGGCAAAGTAACTCCCGGAGCAATTGCATTTACCCTTATTTCAGGAGCCAGTTCCAGGGCTGCCATTTTTGTTAACTCCCAAAGCCCCTTTTTCGAAAGTGAATAAACCGCAAAATTCGATTGATTAGAAGTCATGCGCGTATCAACAATATTGATAATATTTCCTTGTTTACAATGGTTTGCAAAATCACGGATCAAAAAAAAGGGAGCCTTCAAATTCACATCGAATGGAGTATTGAACAACTTCAGTGAAGTCTCTTTTAAGTAGCCCGGGTTAAAAACTGAAGCATTGTTTACAAGCAACTCAAATTCCCCAAATTCAGAAACAACTTTGGGAACAAGCTCAATAACTTCATTTATATTCGAAAGGTTTGCTTTTACAAAACCAAATTTTTGGGTTGGGAATTTTAAGCTCAGAGTCTCTGCCAATTGTTTTGCAGGTTTTTCAGAGGAATTAAAATGAACAATAACATTCCATCCCATTTCAGCCAAAAACTCAGCAATTACTTTTCCAATTCGCTTTGATGCACCTGTAATTAATGCGGTTTGTTTCATTTTGAAAAGTTAACGAATTTTTTTAAAATTAAGGCATTGTTACGAAATAACATCGCCAGCTTTGTCCAACTTATTTCGTAATAATGCCTAAGAAACAAGGTTCTCTTCGGAAAAGTTCATAAAAAAAGGCCTGGCAAACCAGACCCTGAAATATAATTTTTAGCAATAGACATTATTCCAATTAACCTGCATTATTCATGAATTTTCGTTATGAGAAGTTAAAATGCAAAGAATAAAGGGAAGCGCAGAGTTGAGGCTCGCAGAAATAGCCTTAGCTATTTTGAGAAACGAAAATCGAGCATTTTCTTTATTCAAAGCAGTTTGACTTCGGAATAGAATAATTTGTGAATAATACAGGTTAAAATCGTATGTCAAAATTTATCTTTTCCCGATTCCCTTCGTTATTTTTATTTTCCGTAGCTACGGCTACTCAAAAGAAAAATACCTTGGTAATCGAAAAAATCTTAAACTCCGCCTATATACTATTTTAATCATAATAAAGTCTAATAAAATTCTATTTTTTGTAAGAATTCAATTTACTCAGGTATTTCCCAATAATATCGAATTCAAGATTAATAACTGTTCCTTCCTTAAAAGTATGAAAATTGCTTACTTCCTGCGTGAAGGGAATTATAGCCACCTGGAAAGAATTGTCTTTCGAGTTCACAACGGTCAGGCTTACTCCATTTACCGTTACCGAACCTTTTTCAACGGTCATATAACCTTTTTGTGCTGCTTCCAAATCAAATTTATATTCAAAAGTATAGTACCAACTTCCATCGGCTTCTTCCACTTTCGAGCAAATGGCAGTTTGATCAACATGCCCCTGTACAATATGTCCATCTAAGCGGCCATTCATCATCATACTTCGTTCGAGGTTAACTTTCGAGCCGACTTCAAGCAATCCCAAATTCGACTTCAACAATGTCTCTTTTATTGCAGTAACTTTATATGTTTTTGTTGATTTATCCACGTCAACAACAGTTAAACAAACCCCGTTGTGCGAAAGGCTCTGATCGACTTTCAATTCATCGGCAAACGTACAAGTTAAAGTAAAATGTACATTTTCCTGATCTTTTTCAATCGCTACAACTGTACCAAATTCTTCTATAATCCCTGAAAACATGATAATAAGTTTAAAATTTAAAGCCCCCTCTAACTCCCACAAAGGGGGAGAATTGAAGAGTACAATTTAATAAATTCATGTGGCTCTGTGTTCCATATTGCTTTATCTTGGGGGAGGTTAGGAGGGGCTGCTATTTCAAATTCCAATTAACACCATCTTTGGTGTCTTTTATTTCAATGCCGATTTCAATTAGTTCATCCCTTATTTTATCGGCTGTTCCCCAATCTTTATTTATTTTGGCATTTTTTCGCAATTCTAAAAGCAATTCAACTGCACCGTCCAAAATTTTTCCTCCTCCATTTTCCTCAGCCTTTTCCACTTTAAAACCCAATATGTCGAAAACCATATTGTTGTAAAAAGCTTTCAAATCAGCTAAATCATTCGCAGCTATTTTTTCTTTTCCCGCTTTTATGGAATTAATCATTTTTACACCATCAAATAAGTGGGCAATGGCAATCGGGCTATTTAAATCGTCGTTCAGCGCGGCCAAACATTTTTCTTTTATTGAAGTAAAATCAACCGTTGATTCATTGAAAGGTTTCAATTCATCGAGCGTTTTCACAGCTGTCATTAATCGTTCCAAACCTTTCTCCGAAGCCTGCATAGCTTCGTTCGAAAAATCTATTGTACTGCGATAATGCGCTTGCAAAATAAAAAACCGGATGGTCATTGGAGAATAAGCCTGTTGCAATAATTTATGGTTTCCCGAAAACAGTTCGTCCAAAGTGATGAAGTTTCCCAACGAACGGGCCATTTTCTGCCCATTAATCTTAATCATATTATTATGCATCCAATAGCGCACCGACTCTTCACCGAGGCTCGCGGTTGACTGGGCAATTTCACATTCGTGGTGCGGAAAAACCAAATCCATTCCACCACCATGAATGTCAAACTGGGTACCTAAATATTTTATGCTCATTACTGAACATTCGAGGTGCCAGCCCGGAAATCCATTGCTCCATTTTGAAGGCCACCGCATAATATGTTCCGGTGCTGCTTTTTTCCACAATGCAAAATCGAACGAATTTTTCTTTTCGTTCTGTCCATCCAATTCTCTTGTATTTGTTTTTATATCATCAAGATTTCTTCCCGACAATTTTCCATAATTGTAATGTTGGTTGTATTTCTCGACATCGAAATATATTGAACCGTTTACCTCGTAAGCAAAACCATTCGCCAAAATCGAGTCGATCATTTGCTGTTGCTCAATTATATGGCCCGATGCACGTGGTTCGATGCTTGGTGGAAGTACATTCAAATCCTCCATGTTCCGATGAAAAGTATTCATGTATTTCTGAACTACTTCCATCGGTTCAAGTTTTTCGATACGTGCTTTTTTCGATATTTTATCCTCGCCAGATTCTTCTGTCTCATTCTCCAAGTGCCCAACATCGGTAATATTCCTGACATAACGTACTTTATAACCTGAGAATGTTAAGAAACGGAAAAGGAGGTCGAATGTAATATTTGGGCGGGCGTGGCCCAAATGAGAATTACTGTAAACGGTGGGACCGCATACATACAAACCAACTTTACCCTCAACAAGAGGTTTAAAAATTTCTTTTTTACGAGTTAATGTGTTGTAAATTACAATTGAGTTTTCCATAGTATCCAACATGAAAAAAAGTACTACAAAGGTATAATTATACAAAGGATTCAGAGGATTTATATCCCACAAAAAAACAGAGCTTATTCAGTTGGGATTTTCTCCCCTTCAATAATTTCTTTCATCTCTTTCTTTTTCGGCGTATTAAAATATCTCCGATAAAAGATTAATATTGAAAATATCCCCACGGAAATTGATGAGTCGGCAATATTAAATACCGGTCGAAAAAAAACAAAAGAATTACCACCAATAAATGGGAGCCAACCCGGATAGTTTCCACTGATTAAAGGGAAATAAAGCATATCCACGACCCTGCCATGCAAAAAACCTGCATAACCTCCTCCATCGGGAAATAATGTAGCAATTTGCCCATAGCTGTGGTCGAAAATTAAGCCATAAAATAAACTATCAATAATGTTTCCAATTGCCCCGGAAAATATTAATGCGATACTGACAATAAAACCAAAAGGAATTTCTTTCTGTTTCGCCAATTTAAAAAGATACCAGCCAATTGCAATTACAGCCAAAATACGAAATACGCTCAGAAAGACCTTCCCGTATTCACCGGCAAACTCGAAGCCAAAAGCCATTCCATTGTTTTCAACAAAATGAATAATAAACCAGTCTTTAAAAACAACAATTTCATCGCCTATAGACATTGTTGTTTTAATCCAGAATTTGAGGCTTTGATCGGCAACAAGTATTATGGCAATTATTATCAGCGATTTTAATCTGCGCGACATATCACTATCGTTAAAATAAAAATGCCCTCGAAATCTTCAACAAATAGATATTCCGCAGAGCAATTTTAAATGTTTTAATAAAATTACTTTTGATTATTCTTTGCATCAATAGACAGCGTAGCATGAGGTACCGCGCGCAGCCTTTCTTTTGAAATTAACCTTCCCGTATCGCGGCAAATCCCGTAGGTTTTGTTTTCTATGCGAATCAAAGCAGCTTTCAAATGCTGAATAAATTTCGACTGGCGCTGCGCCAATTTACCTGCTTCCTCCTTCGAAAGTGTAGCTGCACCTTCTTCAAGCACTTTAAATGTTGGCGAGGTATCCTGAACGTCATTTTCGTCGCTTTGGGTAATGGAATTTCGATACATTTTAAAATCTTCCTGTGCAACTTCGAGCTTTTCAAGAATCAGTTTTTTGAATTCCATCAACTCTTTATCCGAATATCTATTTTTATCTCCCATGGTTCTATGGTTTTAAAATTATGACTTTTTTAAAAAGGTCTTAAGTTAGTACATTTTTAATGGCAAATTTAGCCATTCAATATTTCTTCAATCTAATTTTTCGACCAGGATTTGTGCAAATACTTCTTTGTCTATTTCAACTTCTTTAACCTCGGTGCCAGCTATATTTTCAACTAATTCAAGCGAATCGGCTAAAGTTTGCGTGCAAATATAATCTTTATGTTTTAATACAGCTTCATTAAATTCAGCATGTTTTACAACAGTAAGGTTAATGCGGTCGGTAAGCTCAAAATTACTCTCCTTGCGCAAATTTTGAATTTTATTTATGAATTCCCGTGCAATTCCTTCCTGCTTTAATTCTTCTGTAACATTAATATCCAGGGCAAGTGTTAATTGTCCTTCCGAAGCAACTGTCCACCCAGGGATATCTTCGGTCTGAATTTCAACGTCTTCCAAGGTAAGCGTAATCTTTTCGCTGCCCACTAAAATATCGAAATTCCCCAATTTTTCAAATTCAGAAATAGCCAATTGATCCATTTGATTAACTGAACCCGCAATTTGTTTCATCAATTTTCCAAACTTTGGTCCCAATGTTTTAAAATTTGGCTTTATTTTCTTACTAATTATTCCCGTTGTATCGGTTAAAAACTCAAGCTCTTTTACGTTAACTTCCGCAAGAATGATACTTTTAACAGCATTAAATTGTTCCTGAAAATGTTTATTAAGAATGGGAACAATAATTTTTGCCAGCGGCTGGCGAACTTTCAATTTTTCTTTTCTACGAAGTGCCAAAACCATGGAAGAAGCTTTTTGCGCGATTGCCATCCTTTCTTCCAATTCTTTGTCAATTAAATTCTCATCGAACGTTGGGAAATCAATTAAATGTACACTTTGATCTGTTTCTTTTCCGGTAATCTTATTCAAATCAGAATAAAGTAAATCGGCATAAAACGGGGCAATTGGAGCCATCAATTTAGCTACATTTTCCAAACAGGAATATAAAGTTTGGTAGGCTGAAATTTTATCTGTTGAATACTCTCCCCCCCAATATCTTTTACGGCTTAAACGAACAAACCAGTTGCTCACATTTTCTGACAAGAACTCAGAAATTGCCCGCCCTGCACGGGTGGGTTCATAATTTTCATAGCTCTCTCCAACCTCTTTAATTAAAGAATTCAGCAACGAAATAACCCAACGGTCGATTTCGGAACGTTGCTCCATTGGAATCTCCTTTTCGGCATACCTAAAACCATCAACATTGGCATAAAGTGCAAAAAAATTATACGTATTGTAAAGTGTCCCAAAGAATTTACGTCTCACTTCTTCAACACCCGAAATATCGAATTTAAGATTGTCCCAGGGTTGCGAATTGGTAATTATATACCAACGCAGTGGGTCCGAACCAAACTTTTCAATGGCATTGAACGGATCTACCCCATTCCCCAAACGCTTCGACATTTTATTGCCTTTGCTGTCCAACACCAAGCCATTTGAGATAATATTTTTAAATGCAACCGATTCGTCGATCATTGTTGCGATGGCGTGCAATGTAAAAAACCACCCACGGGTTTGATCGACACCTTCGGCAATAAAGTCGGCAGGAAAAAGGGAAGCCCCTCCTCTTTCAGGAGAGAGCAAGTGGGGGTTTTCAAAGGGATAATGATGTTGCGCAAAAGGCATTGAACCCGAATCGAACCAAACATCGATTAAATCGGGTTCGCGGAACATTTTTTGCCCTGTTGGCGAAACCAAAATAATTTTATCGACATACGGTTTATGCAAGTCTGCTTTATCGTAGTTTTCTTTTGAATTATTTCCAACTTCAAACCCTTTGTAAGGATTCTCCTCCATAAACCCAGTTTTCAAAGCTTTGTCGATTTCGGCCATTAATTCTTCTGTTGAGCCCAGGCAAGTTTCTTCCGAACCATCTTCTGTTCTCCAAATTGGCAGCGGGGTTCCCCAGAAACGCGAACGGCTTAAATTCCAATCCACCAGATTTTCCAGCCAATTTCCGAATCTTCCGGTTCCGGTTGATTTCGGCTTCCAGTTAATGGTTTTATTCAATTCAACCATTTTATCTTTTACCGCCGTAGTTTTTATAAACCACGAATCCAGGGGATAATACAATACCGGTTTATCGGTTCGCCAGCAATGTGGATAGCTGTGTGTATGTTTTTCAATTTTGAAAGCCTTATTTTCCAACTTTAACATCACCGAAATATCGATATCCACAGTTGGATCTTTTTCGGTAAGGTTTTCGTCGTATTCGTTTTTTACGTACCGGCCTCCAAAATCTTTATATTTTTCTACGTTTACATATTTCGAAGCAAATTCCGCAGACATGTTTTCTACCAAAAAGAAACGTCCCTTTTTGTCCACCAAAGCTTGGTTTTTTCCTTCAGCATCCTCAACAATTAAAGGCGAAACACCATTTTGTTTTGCCACACGGTCATCATCGGCGCCAAAAGTTGGGGCAATGTGAACGATTCCTGTTCCATCTGCGGTGGTAACAAAATCACCAATTATTACTTCAAAAGCTTTCCCTTTTGGCCTGACCCATTCAATTAACTGTTCGTATTGAACACCAATTAAATCAGAACCTTTGTATTCAGCAATAATTTCATAAGGAATATTTTTATTCCCCTGTTTGTATTCATCGAAAGAAAGTTCTGCATTTTTTGGATTAAAATGAACATTTAAAAGGTCTTTTGCCAAAATAAACACACCCGGTATTCCTGTATATGGATTAAAAGATTTAACCTTTACATATTTAATTCCAGAACCTACACAAAGTGCAGTATTCGAGGGAAGTGTCCAGGGTGTGGTTGTCCATGCCAAAAAAGAAACATCCGTATCAACTCCTTCAAAAAGAAATTCCGATTTCTCATTTCTGAGCGTTTTAAACTGAGCGATTGCAGTAGTATCTTTTACATCGCGATAACACCCGGGTTGATTTAATTCGTGCGAGCTTAAACCTGTGCCGGCTGCCGGGGAATAGGGTTGAATACTGTACCCTTTGTACATTAATCCCTTGTTGTATATTTGTTTTAATAGCCACCAAACCGTTTCGATATATCGATTGTCGAAAGTCACATACGGATCGTCCATATTCACCCAATAACCCATAATACGAGTCAGTTCTTCCCACTCGCGGGTATATTTCATAACCTCGGTACGGCACGACTGATTATACTCTTCAACGGTGATTTTTTTTCCGATATCTTCTTTTGTAATGTTCAGAGCCTTTTCCACACTCAATTCAACCGGCAAGCCATGAGTATCCCAACCTGCTTTGCGGTGGACCCGGAAACCTTTCATGGTTTTATAGCGGCAGAAAATATCTTTAATGGCACGTGCCATAACATGATGAATTCCAGGCATTCCATTTGCAGAAGGCGGACCTTCATAAAACACAAAAGTCGGATGTCCTTCGCGCGTGGAAATGCTCTTGTGAAAAGTATCATCGCTTTCCCAACGTTTTAACACCTCTTTATTAATCTGCGACAGATCTAATTCCTTGTATTCCTGAAACTTATTGCTCATAAAAAAAACACTTATTCTTCTAATTTAAAAAAACATGCAAATATAGGAACAAACTCATGGTTCTCACAATTCTATTTAAACTTTTACATAACCTTTTACCATTGCATAAACACGAAGAAGACAAAAAGTTAATGTTCCGCATTAAATATTTCTAATTCAACACAATGAATACCTTGTATAATTGTTAATAATTTTTTGAAATTGACTATTCCCGTACAAACAATATGGACTATTTCGTTAATTTTGCTCCAGAACAATAGCAGAAACCAGACTTTCTGATTTAAAATACATGAAAGCTGCAAGCTGCAAGAAGTCATGGGTTTTATGGAGAACTTTCAATCGAATGGTGTGCAAAATATCTAAATTTGCAATATTATTTTTCGAATGTCTTTCCTGCCATAAGCATCCCTTTGGGGCTTTTTTGAGGGAAAGTGGCGAAGCCTCCCTTAGCCTGAATAATTCACAAATTGTTCTATTGTAAAGCCAAACTACTGTGATTAAAGGCGATGCTCAATTTCCGATTCTCGAAATAGCTAAGGGTTTACTCAAAAATAACTTCCGGTTTTTATGAACATCTTTTGCACACATACTTTGTTAAAAATACTCACCATAACCCTGCTATGCTTGTGTTTTTTGCCGCGTCTGTGCACAAAATATTATTCCTAAATTCC
>JAKIST010000139.1 GCA_021648495.1 Draconibacterium sp. | reverse complement strand
TTCACAAAAAACTTGGGCATGTAATGTGGGAATATGTTGGAATGGCACGCAATGAAGCCGGTCTGAAAAAAGCCATTAAAGAGATTCAGGAAATTAGAAATAGTTTCTGGGCAGATGTAAAAATCCCGGGAGAGATGAACAACCTGAACCCCGAATTGGAAAAAGCAGGCCGGGTAGCAGATTTCTTCGATATTGGTGAACTAATGGCACGCGATGCTTTAAACAGAAGCGAATCATGTGGGGGGCACTTCCGCGAAGAATCGGTAACTGAAGAAGGCGAAGCAAAACGTAACGATGAGGAATTCACTTATGTTTCGTGCTGGGAGTTTAAAGGCGAAAATAAAGAACCAGAGTTGCATAAAGAAGAATTGGTATTCGAAAATGTGAAATTGACGCAGAGAAGTTATAAGTAGTAAGTATTGAGTAGTAGGTAACGAGTGAAGAAAAAGAAAGATAGAAAATCAATAAACCAAGAAAATGTACCAGTTTAAAGAATTGAAAGTTTGGCAGAAAGGGAGAGCTCTTGTTAAAGAAATTTATAAGGCAACGCATAAATTCCCTAAAGATGAACTTTTCGGTATTACTTCTCAGATGAGAAGGGCAGCCGTCTCAATTCCAACAAACATTGCTGAATGTTGTGGAAGAGATAGCAATAAAGAATTAAGTCTTTTTTTGGACATTTCCAATGGAAGTGCATTTGAATTGGAAACACTAGTTATTTTAAGTCTTGATTTGGAATTTTTTACTCAGGAAGAATTTGAAAATTTTGATGCGAAATTGAATGAAATACAAAAAATGATTTTTGGATTAAAACATTCGCTTAAGAAACCTCAAATATAATACTCACTACTCAAATCTATTAATCTAAAAATCTTAAAGAAATGGCTGATAAAATTCTAAAAAAACTCAATATAAAAGTTTGGAGACAAAATAGTGCTTCGGCAAAAGGGAAATTTGAAACGTATTCCATAGAAAATATCTCTACCGGTTCTTCTTTTCTCGAAATGTTGGACATTTTAAACGATGAATTAATTGGAAAAGGAGTTGACCCAATTGCTTTCGACCACGATTGTCGCGAAGGTATTTGTGGCACTTGCAGTTTATATATCAATGGTCGCCCACACGGTCCCGACACAGAGGTGACGACCTGCCAGTTGCACATGCGCAAGTTCAAAGAAGGCCAAACCATTACCATTGAACCATGGCGTGCAGCCGCGTTTCCGGTAATTAAAGATTTGATTGTAAACCGAACTGCATTTGAAAAAATCCTTCAGGCCGGTGGTTTTGTTTCGGTAAATACGGGAGGGGTTCCCGACTCAAATACAATTCCCATTGCATACGAAGATGCGGAAGAATCAATGGATGCAGCTTCATGTATTGGTTGTGGTTCCTGTGTAGCTGCTTGTAGAAATTCATCGGCCATGTTGTTTGTGTCGGCAAAAGTGTCGCATTTAGCCAAATTGCCGCAAGGTAAAGTTGAAGCTAAAAATCGCGCCCGAAATATGATTGCTAAAATGGATGAACTAGGTTTTGGCGGCTGCACCAACACCGGTGCCTGCGAAGTGGAATGCCCAAAAAGCATTTCCATTGCCAATATTGCCCGTTTGAATCGGGAATATTTGGTTGCCCGATTTAGCGAATAGCATTGAACTTTTCTAAAGTTTTAAACTTTAGCCTGAATAATTCACAAATTGTTCTATTGCAAAGCCAAACTACTGTGATTTTGCCTTTTCATAACGAAAACTTATGAATAAATCAGCTTAGAAAAGTTTGTGAAAAATATATTTGAAAGCTTTCTCAGTTATGGGGAGGCTTTTTTGATCCCGAAATTCACAATCGATTGTGCATAAGTCAAAGGGCGAACAAATAAAACTAATTATTAAATTCTCTATATTCGCATGAAACAGTTTATTAGTTATGCCATACAGACGTTTACCAACCACAGATAAAGCCCGAATTAGGGCACTTGAAGCGGCATTAAAAAAAGCAAGCCAAAATAAAGAAGGCAAACTCGCTATTTCTAATGGGTTATTTGAAGAATTGAAAGATGTAAAATTCAAGTTTGAAAGTATGTTGACGCAATATGAGTTAGACATCAAAATTCAATCGGAAAGAAATCAGGATTATAAAACAGCCTTGGAAATAGCCCGGATGTATATTTCTCATTTTATACAAGTTCTTTTCCTTACATCGGAGCGAGGTGAAATGAATGGCGGCATTAAGTATTACGATTTAAAGGACTTTAATGGGAAAGTACCACCATTAAAAACCGAAGAAGAGATATTACATTGGGGCAACAAAGTCATAGAAGGCGAACAAAAACGGATTCAAAATGGGGGAAGTGCCATTTACAACCCTTCCATAGCTTTAGTAAAGATTAAAGTTGAAAATTTTAAAGATACAGCATTTTTTCAAAGCAACTTGAAAAAAAACACCGCCCGCTCGTTTGATAAAATGCGTGCCATTAGAAAAATAACAAACGAATTTATTGGTCGGTTGTGGACCGAAATTGAAGAGAATATAATTTTGGATGAGGCAAAACAAAAAAGGCAGGTTGCTCAAGAATATGGGCTGGTTTATGTTTTCCGTAGAAATGAAAAGAAAAAATTAACCTCTAAGGAATTGCAACGCGATTTACTTTTTGATTTTGGATAGAACATTCGATTAATTTATCTCCTTAAATTTCAGCTGATTGCCCTCATTTTGCCGTTTAATCATCAACATAAAAACAACAACTAAAACCAAACTGATTACTGCCATGTAGAAACTTCCGGAAGTAGAACCAATTTCTTCAATATCAGGATTCAACATGTTTTTATCAATCATATACATAGCAATAACCGCAATCCCATTATTGAGAAAATGAGCAATAATCGGTAGCCACATCGAACCACTCCAAACTAAAAGATAACCAAACATCGCTCCCAGCAACATTCGTGGAACAAACCCGAAAAATTGCATGTGGAGTGCACTAAAAAGAATTGCTGAAATCCAAATTCCCCAATGGTGGCTTTTTGTCATATTGGTAAAAATGCGCTGGATTACCCCGCGGAAAAGAAGCTCCTCCCCAATTGCCGGAAGAAGTGCAATCATAAATAAATTGAACAATAACCCGCCCACAGAATCTACTTTTAAAAATGCTTTGGTAAGTAAAGCTGCTTTCTGCTCTGCATCCTTCATCCAATTTTCTATTCCCGAAAGCCATTCCGGGAATTGCATATTTGCATTCAGTTCGCCTACAAAGTTAATAAATGGGGCCGCGAAAAACATAAGTACCAAAACCAAAAGGATTGATGTTCCTGTGAATGATTTGTTCAAATAAAGATATTCCGAAATTTTACCATAATACAACCTGCCTAAAATAATTGGTGGTACAATAAATAATCCAATGGCTTGAACTACCTGAAAATACTTTAACAAATTCATTGTTTCCGGGTTTGACATATCGCCCAATGTAGAGAGGTTCATTAAAGAATCAAATCCCCAAAACGGGATGGCCACCACCACCGAAATTAACATAAAAATTAAAAAACATACTAAAATTACAAATACGGAAAACATAAGTTGCGGGAATGGTTTCATGTCCCTAAAAGCAGTAAAAGCCATATTTATTTTATTTTAAGGCAAAGATAGTTTTTTGAATGAAAGCAAAATTTAATTCAGTATATTTCCATAATTTGAATATTGAAGCTCAACTCGGTGCTTGGTGGTATTTCATTTTCTGGTTCTTTTTTTCCACCCTTAAATAGTGCTTGTCCACAAAGTCAGCTTTTTTTTTGTTTGGTAACCATATTGTCACACAATTATGTTGAACAATGTTGGTGTTTTGATATTTTCCGATGACAATAATTATTTTTCTCTTTTTTGGTTGTAACTCGTATGATTTTATGCAAAAAATATGCTAACTGAGCATACCTTTCCCAATAGACAATATTTTCTTGGTCTTATTTGTTTACTTTTATTATATGGGCTTAAGCTGCCCAACCAATATATTGGACATTACCCTAATATTATAAGCCAATACACTCCAAAGAACTTTAGCTTGAAAAGCAATCCAGCCTTTCCAGTTGCACCTACGAATCTGAAACCCTCGTTTTAAATTTGAAATATTTGCTTCGATCCCACTTCTCCACTTCTTTAGCCGTGTTTCCATATTTTTGCTGGATACTTTGTTCTTCATACTACCTACAACCTTGTTGAACACAACATTTATCAATCCCTTATCAAGTGATTGCTTAATATTATCTTTAGAAGCAAATCCACCATCACAGGCAGGATCACGCGGAACTTTTTTATAATTTTTTATTACCCTATCGAGTGTTGGAATATAAATTTTTGAATCTGATGGGTTACCCCTCTCCATTAGACAATCTAAAATCAAGTTACTTTTCCCTGATGTAAGATTGACCTTATGCCCAAAAATAACATCCCTGCCACCTTTTACTATTATATCAGTATGCTGTTCAAATATTGAAAATATTTTCTCATTACTTGGTACTTTTTCCCCTTTGATTTCTTTTCTAAATGAAATATCATACACTTGTTCCATTAATGGTAAAAGTTCTTCCAATAATGAAACATATACCACCGCCATAATATTATCGTAAGTATCCTTTTTTTTTATAACATTGGATACTTGATTTATACTTTTAGTAAATGTTTGCAACTGTTTGATAAACAGGGCTGTTTTCTTATCTTTATGAGATGTGTTGTTTATTTTGAAAAAAGTTTTCTTTGCTCCCTTTATGTAATTAATATATGTAAACCCATCTATCTCCTCCGATAGTTTGCTTAAATGGTCGTTACTTTTTCTAATACAATCCCAAATCAACGAATTATTAGTTGGATGGTGAATATCAGTTTCTATTGTTGTTGTATCCTGGCGTATGCGTTCCATGTCTTCAAGTCCTTCATGGATTGCAATCTCATTCAATTTCACAAGCACCTCCTGCAATTTTTCCGGTTTTATTTGTGATATGTATTTTTGATATACCTGAAAACTATAGGGACGTAATGGGTCTATTTTTATAAATAGAGCAGCAATTCTTGAACCTTCCTGATGGTAATCTAATTCTCTGTAATTTAACCCTTTTAATTCCTTATACAAAGCAGCACGTACAACCTGTTCTATACTTGGAGTATCTTTTCGTCCTTTAGTACTCTTGTTTTTAAACTCGTATATATCAGTACCTAAGGTTGTTATGAGGTGTGGATGTTTCTCTGAAATACTATCAATCAACCCAAGCTCAAGGTCGTTACTCCAGTTTGGATGCTCAAAACGAATTTTAAAATCTTCGAAAAGTTCCATTTTTATTATAAATATAATAAAAGCAAATCACATAACAGTGTTGATAAGTGCCTGATTTATTAACAATTAGTATTTATGGACAGGCACTATTTAGGAACTGTCACGCATGTAGGTGTTTAATTCAGAAAATTCAAATTCAAAGCCTTGAAAAGAATAGTTTTCTTGCTGGCACTATTTAATAATTAAAACTTGCGAATGTGTTTTCCTATTATTAGTGATCTTTGTTAAATAATTTCCTTGTTTAAGTTGGGCTACGGAAATTATTGAAGTTTCAGAATTTAGATTTTGTTGAAAAATCATTTTTCCCTTTAGATCAAAAAACTGAATGTTGGCATTTTGGGGCTGATTTATTTTTACCGTAATAAAATCTTCTGCAGGATTTGGGAATACGTATAAATTATTTTCCATAAAATTGGCTACGGCAGATTGTGGTGTATCGTACGAATAAAAGGATTTTTCTTCAACAATATATGCTCCCGACCCAGGAATCCATTCGCGATTTTCTTCAACCAACGGTTTTGTTTCGTTTGAATAGATGGTTGCATAAGTGCGAGAGGGAGCCCAGTCGGAGGCTGCTTCATCCCAAAAAAGATCCTCTTCAAAATAAATGTATCCACTTTCGTTCGATAAATAAGTGGATTTGCTTGATTTGTTCCAAGCTGAAGAGATATAACCCCAGTCGTAATCTATGTCATAATCGGGAGTCCCATCGTTATTGAAAAAGTATTCTATTTTATTGCCCGGCATCCAAGTTTCAATACTTGGGTTCCATA
Source organism: Draconibacterium sp. (assembly GCA_021648495.1). GTDB lineage: Bacteria > Bacteroidota > Bacteroidia > Bacteroidales > Prolixibacteraceae > Draconibacterium. The sequence goes on along the minus strand of JAKIST010000139.1, from coordinate 4,637 downwards.
TATAACTAATCATTGAATCGGTTATGCCACTTGCAGAAACGTAATAATCATCTTTCAACATAGCTATCCACTGGTCTAATTCGGGATAATAAACGTTCGTTAATTCACCCGTTAAGTAACCGGAGCTGTTATGCGAATAAACGGTTTCCATATACAAACCCCAAGAACCTGTTATAGAATCGGCCATATAAATTTGATCTTTAGAACTTAGATCCCCTTCGAACAAATACAAATATTTTGTCTGGGGTTTCCAAGCCTGATTAATAGAGTCGTAAGAAAAGACGATGATGGAATCAATTCTGGTCTCATCTTTTAGATAGCTTGTGAATTTTATTTGCTCGTTCCATTTATTGTTCTCCCAATTGGATGTTGTTCCTGTAGCAATATTGCCATTATACTGAAATTGGGTTAAAGATTCGGGAACAGAATCGGTTTCAGTTTGCGTTGACTTATATAAGTCAAAAATACCTATGTTGTACTTGAATACTTCAATTGAACTTGGAGTGAATTGATTTGTAATTGCGGAAAATGAATACTTCTCTGTTTTGGTTTTGGTAGATTTACGATTTGAAGAAGAAACAGAAAAATATACGAGAGAAAGTACAAAGGTAAAAAGTAAAGTTTTTTTCATAATTGAAATTTTTTGTATTTGTAAATAATAATTGTTACGCAATATACTTTAAAATTGAACATCTGTTAATAAGGATATTGATAAAGTTTTGTTATTAAGTTACGCAGAAATTATTCTTGTCTTTTTTTTTTTATTTCAGGCTCAATAGGTTTTTTTGAATATATTTTAATTTTATTCATCTATAGTGTATTAAATTAAATAGGTAGTTTTGTTTAAAAATATATGAAATACGAAAGTAAAAAATACAACTTAATAACCATTCTTGGTCCAACGGCGACTGGTAAAACCGGAATTGCTGCAAATCTGGCAGCACGCATAAAAGGCGAAGTAATTTCTGCCGATTCGCGCCAGGTTTACCGTGGAATGGATTTGGGTACAGGTAAAGATTACGAAGATTATTTTGTGGGTGGAGTTGAAGTCCCCTCACATTTGGTTGACATTGAAGATGCCGGGGCGCACTACAATGTTTACCGTTTTCAAACCGATTTTATTAAAGTTTTTAATGAAATCCAATCAAGAAATAAGTTTCCCGTTTTGTGCGGAGGAAGTGGTTTGTATTTAGAAGCCATTTTAAAAAATTACAGGTTAATTGAAGTTCCTCCAAACAAAGAATTGCGAAAAGAATTGAAAGGAAAAAGCTTGGAAGAACTTACCAGAATTCTAAAGGAATTAAAACCGGAATTGCACAACCATACCGATGTGGAAACCGATCGCCGCACCGTGCGTGCCATCGAAATAGAAAAATATTATACTGAAAACCCTAAGTTGGATGACTCGTTTCCTGAAATTAAAAGCCTGAATATTGGTGTGAAATTCGATAGGGAATTACGCCGGCAACGAATTACAACCCGCCTAAAACAGAGGTTGGAAGATGGAATGCTGGATGAAGTCCAAAAACTATTGGACTCTGGTCTAACACCCAATCAACTTATTTATTACGGGCTTGAATATAAATTTCTGACACTACATTTAATTGGTGAACTTTCGTACGACGAAATGTTTGCCAAACTCGAAATTGCCATTCATCAATTTGCGAAACGCCAAATGACCTGGTTTCGAGGAATGGAAAAACGGGGCACCAAAATTCATTGGATTGACGGGTATTTGCCAATGGCAGAGAAGATTGGAGAGATTATTTCATTGTACAAAAGTTAACAACTTTTCATTCCTGCGAAAGCAGGAATCTTTAACTTTATATTGGTGAGATTCCCACTTTCGTGGGAGTGAGGTGCAAGAAGTTAAATTCTTTTCCTCCAAACCATTTTCGTGCGGATTAAATCTACACCATCACTTTCGCGCACTACACTGCAAATATGATTGTTTTCATCAATAAATTGCTTTTTAACACCCAAACGATCGCTTGGCATCCCCTCCTTTAAAAAGTTAACTTCAAATTCTGCCAAATCATTTTTTTCATGAAAACCAAAATCGTAACTATTAATAATCCTTTCCAGATATCGCCCGCTATTAAAATGCTGGTTAATATCTATTTCGGTAAAAAGTGCGGGTGTATATTGCAAAGTATCTTCTGATTTTGGTGCCCTAACTTTTTTTGCATTTTCGCCAAATACACTTTCTGCATAGGTTGGGAAATTTTTAAAATTGGTAAGTTGTACAATTTTTTTCGATTTCAAATCGAGTACCAACCAACTGGTTGTAGCCTCAATAATGTTGTTCCCCGCTTTGTCAACAAAATAAAAATCGCGGTAACCGTAAAACCGATCTGCTCCCCTCGACCAAGTTTCCAATGTGAAATCCTCGCCCCATTCCGGACGTCGGATAATTTTTACCCGCAAGCGCGAAAGCACCCAAAATTGTTGGTCTTCTTTCAATTTGTCGAACCCAAACCCCAGAACGGCAGCGTGCTCCCAGGCAATATCCTGCATTTGGTAAAACAGGAACGAGGTTGAAAGTTTTCCAAATCGATTGATGAAATATGATTTTGTTGAAAGATAATTTTTATGCTTCATGTTAAGAAGATTTTGATTGGAAGACCGAAGAGAAAAATGCTTCCAACTTCCAACTTCTGACTTCCAAATTAATATTAAACTTTTCTACAAAAATATTGTTCAGTTTTGATATACAATAACATTTGTTCATTTTTGCTCAAAATAAAGTTTTATGGAAAAAATAATCATAAAAACACCGGAACAAATTGAAGGGATAAGGAAAAGTTGCAGATTGGCGGCGCAAACCTTGGATTATGCCGAACAACTTGTTGAAGCAGGTGTGACCACCGAATTTATCGACGATAAAATCGAGGAGTTTATTCTTTCCCACAATGCAATTCCGGCACCAAAAGGTTACCATGGTTTTCCAAAATCGAGTTGTATTTCTCCCAATAATGTAATTTGCCATGGCATTCCTTCAAAAGATACTGTTTTAAAAGAAGGTGATATTGTCAACATTGATATTACTACCATTTTGGGTGGATTTTATGGCGATACGTCACGTATGTTTACGGTTGGGAATGTGTCTCCGCTAGCCGACAAACTTATTGACACAACATTGCATTGCCTCGATTTAGGGATTGAGCAAGTAGTGCCGGGCAACCGTTTGGGGAATATTGGTTTTGTAATAAACCGGTACGCCAAAGCAAAAGGATTCTCGGTAGTTTATGAATTTTGTGGACATGGAGTGGGAATAGAGTTTCATGAAGAGCCGCAAGTTGATCATGCTTCGCGTAGAAATACAGGACCGAAAATGAAACAGGGTATGATTTTTACTATCGAACCGATGATAAACCAGGGAAGGCCAAAAGCCGATGTGGATAAAAAAGATGGCTGGACGGCCCGCACAACTGATAATAAATTATCGGCACAATTTGAACATTCAATTTTGGTTACCAATACCGGATATGAAGTTTTAACGGATATTCATAATGATTATCCAATAACATAAAAAAATGGAACACTGATAATTTTTATTGGCGTTCCTTTTTTTTTCTATTTTTTGACTATAGTTTTTCCACACTTTATCGTCAACCATCCACGGTTCCAATTCCAATCCATAAACAAATTTGTTCTGTTGAATGTAAATAAAAAGAGTTATTTTTTTGTGGGATATTCTTTTATCAATTACCTTTTTTAAAAAATATTATATAATTGAGATCATTGTTGTCCGGTAAAAATGAGAATATTGAAACAGATTGCTTCTCTGCATTCGCAATGACCTAAAACTAAATTTTTATGATTTGAGAGGGGGTTGGTTGGCAGCTCAACCAACCAAGTACCTCTAAAATAAATTATATTTGAAACGCCTGTGATTGCGAGTCACCACCCATTTTTTAGAATGGGCATAATGAGTAAATGATAGCAAGCTCAAAAATGTTGTCATTCCGACGAGGAACGAGGAGAAATCCCTCCTTCAATGAGCGGATCTCCCCTATCGTCTGCCAAAGGCATCGCTATGCGGGAGATGACAAGCATATTTAAATATATAATTGAATATCAACATGTTACGTAAATCTGTCATTGCAAGTGGTCACCTAATTTTATTGGGCATAATGAGTTAATGACAGTAAGATGCTGAAATGAATTCTCCCAAAGGAATCGCTATGCGGAGCATGACGTACACACAGGAATTGTCTATTAGAACATCACCCTCCCCGAAGGTCCATAGCCGCAAAGCGATTCTCCATGGGAGTCCAATGGACCTATGGAAGACTCCTTTGGTGGATGCCTATGGCAGAACTTGTTTCAGGGCTTTCAAAATAGTCGCTGACAATCAACATGTTACACAAATCTGTCATTGGCAGTGTAACGAAGCAATCTCAAAACTTTTACCGGACACCAGTGATTGTGATGAATTACCCGCAATTCAGAATGGAAGAAATCGATAGTAAATTATATCTTTACTCTTCAAAAAATGAATAAAATACAGCAATTCCAAAATTAGTAAAAAAATCATTGTATAATATTTATATTTGAATTTAGGGTGTACGTATCTAACTCACAGTACATTATGAGCTTTGGTATTTCCGTAAGATTAATTTAATACTATTCGA
>JAKIST010000138.1 GCA_021648495.1 Draconibacterium sp. | reverse complement strand
ATAATCCACAAGAAAAAGATTTTATCAAAGAAGTTGATTATCGTCTAAAAGAATACAATTATCTAATAACTAATGACAGCCCCGATGATAATGACCTTGTTTTTGAACAAGAAACATCAGAATTACTTAATAAATTTGGAATTAAGAAACTCTTAAAAATCAATCGTTTAAAATTGACATCTGTTCAAACAGGTTTCAGCCGTCAGGAACCTATTGACAAAGACTTATTTGCAGATAATACAATGGACGATTTTATTAGAGTTAGTAAAGAAGCTGTTAAAGCAAAATATACATCTTCAAAAGGGAGAGCAACAAAATTATTACCGGGTATTGAAAGTTTTGGTGAAGGAATTTTTATTGATTTTGATTTAGATGAAATAATGTCTTGGTATATTGAACGGTCAGAAAATAAGGGGTTTAAGAAACGAATAGAAACAATACGTAATAATGCTGAAAATTCAGAATATAGGTCTTCGGAAGAGAAAGAAAAAATGTTTGTTAATTTAGGTTATTTAGCGAAGTTTATTTTCATTCATACATTTTCACATATTTTGATAAAAGAGTTGGAATTTTTAACTGGGTATTCGGCTTCATCAATATCAGAAAGATTGTACATAAATGAAGATGATATGCAAGGTGTTTTAATTTATACAATGGCGGGAGCCGAAGGAAGTTTTGGGGGCTTAGTTTCACAAGCAAATTCAGAAAGATTTATTAAGATTATCAAATCAGCATTAGCAAGAGCTAAAGACTGTGCTTCTGACCCAATTTGTTATAATTCGGAAGGACAAGGGATTGGTGGTTTAAACCTTGCAGCTTGCTATTCTTGTACTTTATTGCCCGAAACATCTTGTGAAGAATTTAATAGTTATTTGGACAGAGCATTATTAATAGACAAAAAATATGGATTTTATAATGAACAATAATTGTCAGCCCCGAAAGCCATACACATTTGCAATTCACACGAGCCAACGCTACGACCAAAAATTGCAAAAGAGTATGTCTTGCCAACGCACCGTAAGAAATGAAAATTGTAGCAAATTTGAAAGATAAAATGACTGAAAACAAGGAATGCCAGTGCCTAACAAAGGCTATACGTAATTTGGGTAATGTACTGATATTAAAGTTTATAGCATTAATTAAAATTAGAGGTAATTTGAAAGTCAATCGTTTCAAAAGCCCAAACTACGCATACACCAACCGTTATGGGCAAGGCAAAAATAGGAAATCACATAGCGAATTCAGAGGAATTATTCGATTAAATCCGAATCGTAATCCGTTTTATTTACCCATCCGGCAGGTACTTTTTCCCCGTTCATATAACGGTTATAATAATTTTTTACTGCTCCGGAGTACGGATAGTTATCAAAAATATCTCCGTTTCCAAGTATGCGTGGATCACCTTGCTCGGTGAGTTTCTGTTTCATTTCTTTAAGCATTTTTGTTTTCAATGCAGTTAAATTTTCATCTTCTGCAAGGTTTTTTATGCAAAAAGGGTCTTCATCAATATTATACAATTCTTCGGCAACACGTTTCCCAAAATTTAATTGCCAATATTCCATAATTCCTTTTTTACGCCGGGTATCTAAAATATAGGTTTTTGTTGGGCTACCATCGCAGTTGAGGTAGCCAGTTTCAGGATTTCCAAGCGGCCAGCGCTCAGGTTTAAAATTGCGTAAATACAAATATCCATTAGTTAAAATTCCCCGTACAGGATAACCCTCATCGTTCGGGCGCCCCACATCGTGCCGCTCCTTTCCTACCAATACAAAATCACGGTCGGGTATAACAATTCCATTTTTTTCAGAATTAAATATTTGTGTTAAACTAATTCCTGTGATTGTTTGCATTCCAATTTTTTCAGCAGATAATCCGGCAACATCGAGGTAAGTGGGTGCAAAATCAATGAAATTTACGAAATCATCAACCACGCGCCCGGGATTTTTAATTCCGTTGATCCACATAATTGCCAGCGGCAAATGGTTCGAATATTCATAAACCTGTCCTTTAATTCTGGGGAAAGGCATACCGTTATCAGCAGTTACTACCACTAGCGTATTTTCTAATTCTCCAATTTCTTCTAATTTTTCCAACATCTTTTGAAGGTGGCTATCGAAGTATTCGATCTCGAAAGCATAGTCGAGCATATCTTCCCGTATCGTATCCACATCGGGCCAGAATGGCGGAACCTCGTCAATCATATCGATTGTTTTACCGCCCTTTTTTATACCCGATTCGAATTCATAACCCCGGTGTGGTTCATGGCTACCGTACCAAAAACAGAACGGAATATCTTTCGGGCGGGCTTCCAAAAAGGCATCGAAATTTTTTGAGTAATCGTCTTTTGCAATTCCCTTGGTTGGTGGAGTTGTTTTAAATACATCGAATTTGGGACCGGTAAGTTCCCGCATTTTATCCATAATTTTGCCGGGGTCTCCGGGAGCCCAACCTTTGGCAACACTACCTACCCAATATCCGTTTTCTCCCAAAGCTTCGGCATAAGTTTTAAATTTTTGAGGGAAATGAGGTGAGTGATTTGCTGCTTCCTCCAACTGCCAGCTATTTCTTCCGGTTAAAATGCACGCTCGCGACGGTGCACATTTTGCATTAGGCGTGTATGCATGTGTAAATAAAATCCCATGGCTGGCAACTCTGTCGAATGCCGGGGTTTTCACCCAATCGCAACCATAAGCTCCAAAATATTTCCACGATGCATCATCGGCAATTGCAAATAAAATATTTGGCCTTTTGACTTCTTTCTGTTCAGGTTGGCAACTTGTAATGATTGCAAAAAGGGAAAAAATAAAAATTGTAAAATAGGAATTTCTCATAACTCTTTCTATGTTTGTATATTTAACGCGGCATTTAAAATCAATTGCTATAAAAGTAAATTTAATTTTGAAAGGAATCAAATTAGAATTTGAAATAACCTTTTTGTAATTCAAGCCCTCTCGCACAAAAGTTCCTTGCAATAAGCCAAATAAGTATCTCTATGGAAATTATTCTTTAATTCGCATCAAAAAGTGGAGAATATTATTCAGGAGATCCCTCTACTGTGCTCAGGTTTTCCTGCCTGATCGGACTGGCTGGAGTTTGATTGCTCAATTTTGTCACTCAAAATCAACAAACATTTTACCAATTACTTGAGAATGGGTTGTGCTTACCAATGACAGATTTCCCCAGGACTTCGACTTTCCAAAGTCGAAGAAAATATGTCGGACTTGGCACCATAGGCATCCCCCTTTGGGAAAAGTCCGACTCCCGGTGCTGTCATTATCTTGTTATAGCAAAAAAAATTGGATGAACCCTTGCAATGCCGTACTTGCTGATTTTCAGAGTGTGTTAAGTATTTTTTCTCTTAATTCCTCTCACCTGCTTTACGGAAATATTGTAGAAACTTCACTATTATTATAATCGGGCTAACGCAAAATAAGTATTTTTTGGTTTATGTTTCCTGTCGAATAAAAGGGGGTAATTTGTCCACGTACCGGAAAATTGTTTTACACGAATGGTCATCGCTGGTTCCCCAAAAGGTTACACGATCTATTTTATAGCACTGTTTTAAAAATAGTTTAAAAAAATTTTCATAACGTTTTGTCAGCTTGTGGTCGATCTCTTTAGGCAAACCATCTACATAGAGTCTGTCCATAAAGAAGGTGTTTGATTCAGAAAGTTCGAATTCAAGGCTTGCGAAGTCAGAGAATAAAGGAGTTTACTCTTGTAAATGACTGTTTCTCTGTCAAGCGTAACGCAGAAGTCGGACTTTATGGACAAACACTACATAGTGTCATCAAGTTCGGTAATGTGTACCCGCATCCCGCTTGCGGAAAACGCTTCAATACTTTTTTCAACAGCTAACAAATCGGGTATATTTAAATTTAAATGACATTATATTCCAATTCCGTGAATCGGCACACCTTTCTTTTTGTATTTTTTAACAAGATCAACAATAAAATCGCGCCGTTTGCCATTATCCATATTGCAATCGTTGTACATCAAATGGCAGGTTGGGTCTGCTTCGTGTGCGAGAGAAAATGCTCATTCCATAAATTCAGGGCCGATAATCCCGTACCACTTACTTTTACGGCAACCATCTTCGGGTGTTATCGCTTCGTTTACCACATCCCACGCATTTATTTTTCCTTTGTAACGATCGATCAGCGTTAAAATATGATTTTCCATTTTTTTCAACAGTGCATCTTTCGAAATCTGTTTCCCACTTTCATCCATAAATAAATCTTTGAGGATCTGGCTGTGCCATACCAAAACAACACCTAAATTCCCTCGCAATGAGTTCCAATATTTCTGTGTCGTTTCGTAAAAAAGTATGTGCACTCATTGCAGTACCCACAACAAAATCGTCCTCAAAATAATCTTTCAAACCTTTGTCTCCAACAAGAGAAGCAATTACATTCAATTTTAATAATGAGATTCCAGCAGTTGTTAAGGCTGAATTCAATATAAAATTTCTACGCTTGACCATTTTAGGGATTGTAATGAAATAACCTGACCGTTTTAACTCGTTCTTTTGCACGCTAACTTCGTCAATTCCAGTCATGTTATTTCTTCACAAACCCTAAGTTCCAAAAGTAAACCGGATAAATCGAACCATTTTTTTAATTCCGCTGAACTTGTATTTTTAAAATTGTTTTCTTTCTGAATTTTACTCCAAACCCTTTTGAATTCATCTAAATTAAACACTAAATCCTTCTTCAAAAACTGACTTTGAAAAGTTGATAGTTTATCAAGTCCATAAGTTTTGGAAGTATTTACTTTAGAGAGGAAGTTAAAATTGGAAGTTGTGTATTTAAACTAACATTTTCCATTTCAACTTTTTCAGAAACAAATTCTGGAAATTGTTTTTTCTGCGAACATGAAATCAAAAATAGGAAAGCAATAAAAATCATCGTTTTATAAATCATAACCGATAATCTGAATTTTTCTATTTGTTTGATGTTTAATGTTTTGTGTTTTGTTATCCCATGTTTTTCCTGCCTTAATATTTCGAAAAGGAAAATGGAAACTCAGAAAAGTTTAAATTCCAAAAATTTATGGTGTACTAATTGCGAATCCCAAATCTTTGAATAAATTTACCGAATGTTTTATACCCTAAAATTTATTTGGTTATTTTCTTTGTTCATACTTATTTCAATAAACCTAAAAGCAAAACCTAAAACTGCCCGTTTACTGAAAGATGAGTTGAAAATCGAAAAAAATGAGAAAAAACAATTTTCTCTTTTAATTCAAATTGGCAATTTTTACTTGAATGAATCGCCCGATTCAACAATAAAATATTCGGAGAAAGCACTTTTTATTTCAAACAAATTAGACTTTAACGAAGGTATTGCGATGAGCTATTTGCTTGCAGGAAAAGCATACAATGAGAAAAGTCAATATAAAAATGCTATAAACAAGCTCCAACTTTCCGAGAATATTTATCGCTTATTAAATAACAAAACAGGGCTTGGTCGTTGTTATTTTGAAAAAAGTTATGCCTTTGCCAGAACAAGTAAAAGTGACAGTTGCACTATCTATTTAGATAAATTGTTTGAAATTTTTGGACCTGCCAATAATAAACTTCAACTTGCCAATATTGAACGAATTAGAGGGCTGAATTTTTGGAGTATAGGGAAATATGGAGAAGGGTTAATTAGTATCGATAAAGCCATAAAAACGTACCGACAGCTAAATGACTCATTAAATTTATCAAAAGCCTTAAATACAAAAGGGGCAATTTTATGGGGATTGAGAAGTTACGGAAGAGCTTTAGACAACTTCTTTGAGTCGTTGAATTTGAAAGAAGCGTTGGGTGATAAAGATGATCAGATAATTGTTATATATAATAATATCGGATTTATTTATCAGGACTGGAACCAGGAGGGTTTGGCTTTTATTTATTTTAAAAAAGCAGAAAAGTTGATTCCCGAATCTAAAAATAAGTTAGGTGTTGCTTATACCTATTTAAATTTAGGAACGTATTATTTAAAACAAAATGAGATTCAGCAAGCGTTGGATTTATTGAATAAAGCGAAATACGGATACGCAGAAATCGGTGATATTAATGGTGTTTGCCTCTCTAAAATAAGAATTGCACAGTGTTACACCATTCAAGGAAAATTCGATCTGGCAAAAACTACTTTTCTCGAAGTACTAAAAGATGCCGAAACGTCAAAGAACAACCATAGAATTGCATTAGCTTATTATGAATTCTCAAAAAATGAATTCTCGCAAAACAACATTCAACAATCGTTATTATACGCTTTAAAAAGTTTAGAATTGGCCGAGGCAGGAAAATATAAAGACATTCTAAACATGGTTTACGAGCAGCTTTCAACTATTTACGAAGAATTAAATGAAACAAAGCTTTCCTTAAAAATGTTACAAAAGGCATTGATTTTAAAGGATGAAATATATCAGGAGAAAATTGCTGTTCAAAGCAGGATAATTGAGCTTACACATGAAAACGAGAAAAAAGAATTTGAAAATAAACAATTGATAACACAGAATAGTTTGAAGCAGAAAACAATATATTTTGAGGCTTTTGCTTTTATTATGATACTTATACTTTTGTCAGCATTTTCCATTTACAACTATTCGTTAAATAAGAAAAGGAAAGCTTTACTCGCTGCCAATGAGGCAAAAGATAAAATTTTAACTATTATTTCGCACGATTTGCGCGGACCTGTAGGAAACCTCAATAACATAATCGATCTATTGGTTACTGAAGACGTTATAGAAGATTATCGCGATTTGCTAAATATGTTTAAACCGGTTATTACCAGCACATACAATATGTTGGAAAATTTACTGATTTGGGCAAAATCAAATTCGGGAAAGCTGGAATTCAGGGGCAAAAATATTTCGATAAATTTGATAATTAACGAAACAGTTCTTCTTTTTTTAAATATCGCAGCTAAAAAATCAATTTCAATAGAATTTAAACCTCTTACTGAAATAACTGTATTTGCAGATTCCATTATTTTGCAAACAATAATTCGGAATTTATTAAACAATGCCATAAAATTCACCAACGAATGTGGAACCATTAATATTTTGGTTGAAGAATCAAATAAACAAGTAATTATTTCTGTTAAAGACAATGGCGTTGGAATATCAAAAATGAAACAAGAATCAATATTTGCCGGGAACGCACATACTTTTGGTACAAACAGTGAAAAAGGTTCGGGACTTGGATTACATTTTTGTAAAGAGTTAGCTGATAAAAACGGGGGTCGTCTTTGGGTTGAGAGTACCTTGGGAAAAGGAAGTACATTTAGTTTTTCTGTTCTGGCAGCAATAGGTTCATAAATCATTTAAAATACTAAAACATTGTTACCAATCAGCAATACAAGTAGAATTTAAATCGTTGGTTGTCAGCCCGTTTCGTCCTAATTTTTGTTCAAGAAAAATAAAATCGCGCCAAAACTACAGATTCTCACAACATTTACCCCCAAGCTTTCCATTGGAATCCTCCATGGGAGTCCTACGGATCTATTGGAAAGGCATGGAGTTATTGATAAACAAGACTTTAGACCTGCAGAGTAGTAACAAAACATTTAATGTTCATATTAAGTTTTGTTTAAAACTATTACAATGGAACGATACAAAACTGTTGACGAATATATTCTAACCAAAACGGCAAAGAAGCCCTAATTGTAGTGCGCGAACTCTTTCAAACTACCGAATTGGTTGAAACCGTAAAATTGGGCGGCCCGTAAGGGCATTTAAATCGTATGTTGGACTTTGGTTTTTTCAAGGAACACTTTTAAAAGACAAAGCCAAAGTTTTGATAAATGCACAGGAAAATGTAACGAAAGCACTTCAACAGTGGCATTTTACTTTGCTGGAAGAGGTAAACGACAAGTTAGTTTTGGCGTATGTAAACGAGGTCATTCAAAACCAAAACCAAAATAAAGAAATTCAGCCGGAAAGAAACAAACCAATTGTAATTCCTGATGAACTTAAAAATGCCTTTCAAAACAAAGTTCAACCCAAAACTAATTACAAAAACTTTACTCCCGGCAAACAGCGCGGATTTGCCGATTTTATTTCTTCAGCAAAACAAACTGAAACAAGAAAAACACGAATTCAGAAAATCATTCCGCTAATTAATTGATATCATCGGGTTGAATGATAAATATAGAAAATGATTTCGTTCGTTAATTAATAAGTTTTATTTTCACAAGCGTTTAAACAATTAAAATATGAAACTAAAATTAACTTTAATTTTTTTGCTGGCAACTCTTTTCTCATTTGGAAATGCTCAAGAAAAAAGAGAACAATTACCTTTGAAATTGGATTTGAAAAAAGCCGAATACCTTTACCATTTTGCGTACGAATGTATAGACCAGGAATACCCGAACAAATTAAACCAGGTTTTGGGCGACGACAGCTACCTCGCTCCCCCCCGCGTGCTTCACCCTGCATTTTACGGTTGTTTCGACTGGCATTCATCGGTTCACGGGCATTGGACATTGGTTACTATTTTAAATGAATTCCCCGACTTTCAATATCGCGAAGAAATTTTGGCTAAACTCATTAAAAATATTACCAGAGAAAATATTCAAAAGGAAATCGAATATTTCGACGACATACACAACAAAGATTATGAAAGAACTTATGGCTGGGCATGGTTGCTTAAACTCGATGAAGCATTGAAGGACTTCGGCTCTCCCGAGTCGAATATTTTGGATAAAAATATTCAACCTTTAGTCCAGTTGATTTCATCAAAATTTTCAGGATTTCTTGATAAACTAAAATATCCGATCCGAATTGGAGAGCACAGCAATATTGCATTTGGGATGTCGTTTGCCTACGATTATGCAAAAAAATACGATGTAGTTCTGGCTGCAAAAATTGAAGAGAAAGCCAGGGGATATTATTCAAACGATTGCGGTTGTCCGCTAACCTGGGAGCCCGGGGGTTTCGATTTTCTTTCGCCATGTTTGCAGGAAGCTTCTATTATGCAAAAAGTATTAAGTCAAAAAGAATTCAAAAAATGGATGAAAAAATTCCTGCCTAATTTTGAAAAGAACCCTGGAAAATTTATAAAAGTTGCCGAGGTAAGCGACCGCAGCGATGGGAAATTAGCACATTTAGACGGTCTGAATTTCAGCCGTGCATGGTGTTTGTTCGAAATTGGGAAAAAGCTAAATAATCAGAAAATGATTGATTTGGGAATACAGCATTTCAATTACAGTTACGAAAAGATGGATTCGGGCGAGTATGCCGGTGCACACTGGCTGGCCTCCTTTGCAACCTACACATTAATTAAATTTGAAACATTAAAAATCAAATAACAAAAGACAAACAATAGACAAACAATATTGGAATTTTGAATGTTATTTGTCCGTAGGACTACTAAGGCATTGTTACGAAATAACATGACCATTCTGGCTTGTTCTTTTGCACGCTAACGGCGTTAAAAATCCTCGCTATAGCTTTGGCTATAACTACGTTTTTTGCCTTGTTATCGCACAAAATAACATCGCCAGCTTTGTCCAACTTATTCCGTAATAATCCCTAAAGAGAAAATTGGAGATTGTAATTTATTCAATATTTATTGCTTGGAAATTAAAATTTCAGAAAAGATGGATTTGCAATTAGTAAGGAAAGTTTATTTGGTTGTCGCATCCGGGAGTTGGAGTTTCCCAACTCCAACATTTTCAAGCGGGAGTCGGACTTTCCAAGTCCTACATTTTTCTTCGACTTGGGAAAGTCGAAGTCCCGGTACGTTTAATATACCTGCTGGTAGAAGGCTTTCCTAAAAGGAAGTAATTAAGAAAAAATACTTTTATGAAACAGATTTCAATTTTATTTTATTTTATACTTTGTTTAATTCAACTTTCTGCACAAAATCATTATGCCCGTTTTGAAAGTATTGATGTTAAAAATTATATTTTTGAAATTCATTTGAATGATTCGACCAATTCAGGAATGAAAGTTTCCCGGATCATTTTTAATGGCAACCCGGTCACATTTTCTCATCAAAACGATCAACTTAAAATTGATTTCAACTCAACAATGCCATCAGGCTCCACCATTGATTTTGTGATTAATTACTCAGGAATTCCTTCCGATGGATTAATAATTTCAACAAACAAATTTGGCGATCGTACTTTTTTTGGAGACAACTGGCCCAACCGCGCAAGAAACTGGCAACGGTTGACCATCCTTCTGATAAAGCAACTCTTGAGTTTATTGTTTATGCGCCAGAGATTTATCAAGTAATTTCTAATGGAGCTTTAACTGAAGAATCGAACCTTGGGAAAGGCATAAAACTAACGCATTGGAAAGAGAATGTACCCATTTCAACTAAACTAATGGTAATTGGAGTCGCACGTTTTGCAGTTCAATATAATAATGATTACAAGGAAGTTCCGGTAAGTAGTTGGGTTTTTCCTCAAAACCGTGAAGAAGGGTTTTCAGATTATTCTGTAGGAGATAAAGCCCTAAAATACTTTTCCGAAATTATTGGACCATATTCCTACGAAAAATTGGCACATGTTCAATCTAAAACCCGTTACGGTGGAATGGAAAATGCAGGTTGCATTTTTTATGCAGAAAAATCAGTAACCGGGAAAAACCGGGCAGAAAGTTTAATGGCCCACGAAACGGCACACCAATGGTTTGGCAATTCTGTTACCGAACAAAACTGGCACCACATTTGGCTAAGCGAGGGTTTCGCTACTTATTTAACACATATTTATATTGAATATTTTTA
>JAKIST010000137.1 GCA_021648495.1 Draconibacterium sp. | reverse complement strand
TTGGCGTGTTTGTGTCAAAAAAAATTACCTAAAATGCTGATTTGTAGTCCTTTTCAGTTTTAGGCAATTATTTGTCTTATCTTTCCAGCTCCCCAGGTAGGACTTGAACCTACGACCTACGGATTAACAGTCCGCCGCTCTAACCAACTGAGCTACTAGGGAAAATATATTTTTCTTTAAACATTTGCTTTTTCAAAAGCGATGCAAAAGTAGTAGCTTTTCCGAAAAGAAAAAATTTTTTCGACACAAATATTAAACCCACTAAAGAAATGTATAGAATGTAAATATTGTTGTATGAAAAATAACAAACAAAATACCCTGAACCCTGCTAATCCACAAGCCCTCTCTAAATTAATCAAAAAACGTTAAGTTACTTACTGCCAATATTGCTTGTTCCAAAATTACCAAAACCAGTACTCAAATCTAATCGAGTTGAATAAGCCCTTTTTTAAGTGCAAATTTTACTATATCAGCATTTGTCTTCAATTTAAGTTTTTCAAGAATGTGTTGTTTATGCGTTCCAACTGTTTTTACGCTAATAAATAATTTTTCGCCAATTTCCCTTGTTGACTTTCCTTCAGCAAATAACATAAATATTTCCTTTTCCCTTCCCGATAATTGGGAATAGCTGTCAAGTTCAGATTTTGATGGATCCAGATAACCATTAATTACCAGTTCCGTAATATCCTCGCTAAGGAATTTCTTCCCCGAATAAACCGTTTTAATCGCATCGGTTAACTGCCGATAAGTACAGTTTTTCAGCAAGTATCCATCAGCACCTGCTTCTAAAATGCCTTTCACATATTGCTTGTCTGAATGCATTGAAACTGCAATAATCTTTATTTCAGGCATTTCTTTCTTCAATTCTCTGGTAGCTTCAATGCCATTCATTTTTGGCATAGCAATATCGATTAAAATCACTTCGGGTTTAAAATGCCTTGCTTTTTGAATAGCATCCTCTCCATTTTCTGCTTGTGCAATCACCTCAATATCGGGGGCCGAAAATAACAAATTTACCAATCCTTCACGAAACAGTTGATGATCATCTACAACCAATACTTTTATTTTCATCTCATTTAATTTTAATTTTTACCAACCGGAATTATTATTTTTGCTTCTGTTCCTTTACCTATTTTAGATTGTATTTTAAATTTTCCTTTTATACTGTCAAGACGTTCGGTTATACTCATTAATCCAAACCCTTCATTCGCTTTTCGTTTATTATTTATTTTCATTTCAAACCCAACCCCATCGTCTCGAACTATAATATAGTACATTTCTTTCTCTTTACGAATTTCTATCTCAATTAATTTGGCATTTGCATGTTTAATTACATTTGTTACTAATTCGCTTACTATCCTATAAATAAATATATTAAATTCTTTTTGAATATCAATCCGCTGGCCTTCTCCAATTAAAACAGTATTTATTTGATGCTTTTTTTCTATCTGCTCCAATTTCCATTTAATAGCCGGGACAAGTCCAAGCTCATACAATATTGGTGGGCTTAGATCGTAGGTTAGGCTTCGGGATTCAGAAATTGCTTTATCGAGCAAACCAGAAGTTTCGGCGATTGTCTTTTTTGCATTCATAGAAAAGTTCTCGTCTATTATTGATGAGAGCTTCAAAAAAGCCAACGAAAGTGTTTGCCCCAAGCTGTCATGTAGGTTTTCGGCAATTCTCCGTCGTTCTCTCTCTTCAACCGATGTTAATTCAATATTCAGTTTTTTAAGTTTTTTCTGATAGTTTTTTATTTGCTTAACATTTTTCCCAAGTGCAATTTCAGCTTGCTTCCGTTTTGTAATATCATAACAAACTCCCCTCTTTCCATTATAATCTCTGTTTTTGCCAAATATAGTAAAACCACTTATCGACAACCAGATTTTTTTGGTGTTTATCTTCAATTCAACTTCCAAATTTTTAAAACTTGTATGATTAATGAACTGGATTTTATCGCTATTCTTCGATTTTGCATCATTAAGCTGAAACAGTTCCAATAAATTTTTTTCCAGAACAATTTCGGATGGTGTAACACCCAACGTTTTTTCAATTACCGGGCTTACATACGTAAAATAATCATTCGAATTAACCTCCCAATAAAATTCCATTGCATGTTCAGAAATTTGCAGGAAACGCTCTTCGCTTTCCAAAAACTTATTGGTTTGTCCTTTTATAAAAAGTTCTAATTCCTCGTTTCGTTTACGTAACAAATCCTCAACCTCTTTTACGCGCAACACAACATTAATTTGCGCCCTCAATTCGACCTGGTTGAATGGCTTCGAAATAAATGCATCGGCACCGGCATCTAATCCTTTTGTTCGTTCGGAAGAATTTTGTCCAAGTGCAGATACCATTAATATTGGAATATGCCGGGTAGTTTTGTCGTGTTTCAAAATATTGCATACCTGGTAACCATCTAAACCTGGCATTAAAATATCAAGGAGAATAACCTCAGGTTTTTCATTTTTCGCAATTTCAATTCCTTCCTCTCCCGATGTGGCTTTCAAAAACAGAAAGTCGTGATAATAAATCTTAACAACCTGTTTTAAAAGTTGAAGATTAATTTCGCTGTCGTCTATGGCAAGAATTTTTTTCATGAAATTTGAAAAATTAGTATTTGGAATTAACTTAATGTTGTACTGCGAAACCGTCCAAATACGAAGCACACACCAAAAACCTTTGGTAATTTATTTTGCAAAAGTCCTCTAAAAATAACAAAAAACTCGTAGGTACATACTTTTGTGTAAAGTAAAGAATTCAAATTACTGAAAACCAAACAACATTGTAAAATTTATAATGAGTAAAAAACCCAATAATGAAATTGATTTTTGTAATCAGAAACACTATTGTCCGGTGAAGATGAAAATATTGAAACCGATTGCTTCCCGCTTCGTTCGCAATGACCCAAAACCAAGCCCCTTTTAAATAAATTATATCTGAAACGCACGGCATTGCGAGTGTAACGAAGCAATCTCAAAACTTTTACCGGACACCAATGATTCAGGAACACAATCGGAATATTAATGCCGAACGTTCTAATTAACCATTTCAGAATAAAATATAATAACTGTTTCGTTGAACTCTTCTACAACAAACTGCGTAAACTACTTATTCTATACACTTTAGAACTTACCAATAAGAATAGCCCTTAAACAAATGTAAGCAATCCTAACCCTAAATATCAGCAATTTATACTTCAATAAAATTCCAATATTTTCTAAATTTGTTAAACGTTACAATGAATTACCTCGCAGTACAACTGACGATATTTTAATGCTGAAACTTTATCAATTCGATACAAGAACTTCGGGAAACAGGTAGTAATATGATTGAAAATAAACTGATACTAATTGTTGAAGATGATGAACCAAGCTTTATGTTTATAAAGATTGTGCTTGGGTATTCAGGATTTAAGAACCTTTGGGTTAAAAATGGAGAGGAAGCAATAATAGCATGTAAACAGAATAATGACATAAATTTGGTGTTAATGGACATAAATTTACCCGCCATGAGCGGTTACAGTGCCACAAAAGAGATAAAAAAATTCAAACCTGAACTTCCAATTATTGCTCAAACTGCATTTGCAATTTTAGGCGATCGCGAAAAAGCATTTAAAGCTGGATGCGATGATTATATCTCGAAACCGATAAATAGTAAAATGCTAATTGAAAAAATTAAAATTCTAACTGAAAAATAACCTGTTTTTTTAGAGCATCATGATTGAGTCAGTTCCGAAAAGTGATTTTTAGTCATTGCGACCGCGAGGAACGAAGCGGGAAGCAATTTCAACATATTTACTACCAATGACATGAGATTGCTTCGTGCCTGCCAATGACGTACTTTTTGACTTTTAGGAGTGGGTTCATGATTTGATAGGAAATTCATTTTCCTAATTCCATTTAAATTACAACTTAAAATCTATAAACTTTTCTAACTTTTAACCCCAGCCGGAATTTCTTCCGGTTCGTACGCCTGATTGCGATATTGTGGTTCAAAACCTGCATCGCGAATAGCTTGTTGAATTCCAAGAGCATTCATTTTATAATTGGCACCGGCCGCCGAAACTACGTTTTCCTCCATCATTATCGAGCCAAAATCGTTGGCGCCACCATGTAAACAAAGTTGCCAGGTTGCAGCACCAACCGTTAACCACGAAGCTTGCAGGTTTTTAATATTATTCAGCATTATCCGGCAAATTGCTACCAAACGCAAATAATCGTTTGCAGTTGAAGTATTTCTAATTCCCTCGCTTCGCAGAACAGTCCCTTCGTCCATAAATGGCCAGGGCACAAAAGTCACAAACCCATTATTCCCCGACGGTTTTTCGCTTTGGACTTGGCGTAAATGAATGAGGTGTTCAATTCGATCTTTTTCTGTTTCAATGTGGCCAAACATCATTGTTGCCGAAGTAACCAAATTCATTTTATGTGCCTCCCTCATTACATCGAGCCATTCATGTGTATTACATTTCCCAGGAGAAATTATTTTTCGCACCCGGTCGGAAAGTATTTCGGCACCGGCACCCGGCAAACTTTCCAACCCCGCTTCAACTAATTCCTCCAAAACTTTACGGTAACTCTTTCGCGCTTTATTGGCAAGGAAAACCACTTCGGGTGGTCTCAAAGCATGTAATTTCAAATTGGGGTATCGCCGTTTTAATTCCGAAAAAAGGCCGGTATAAAAATCGAGCCCTAATTTTGGGTGCATTCCGCCCTGCATTAAAACCTGCCGGCCACCTGCCGCAAAAAGTTCATCTATTTTTTCACAGTACTCTTCAACCGAAGTAATGTATTGAACATCTTCGTTAATTTTACAATGAAAGTTACAAAACTTACAACCCGATATACAAACGTTTGTAATGTTAATATTCCGATCGATTAACCAACCCACTTTGTTCCCCGGCACTTGTTTCTGGCGACATTCATTCGCACCAACATCAACTCGTTTGTAGAAACTCTTTCGTAAATAAACATCCCCTTTCCCAAAGTTAGGGGTTCAAGTTTTATTGCTTTGTTCAAAATATTTTCTATCCTCATTACACTTTATTCTCTTCCCAATTATTTTTGTATTTTCATGCAAACAATATTAATATATTATTTTAGCAAAAAATTAAAACTATGATACCACAAATTTCAAAAATAACAGAATTAAAAGAAAATAGTTCCACAGCAACTTTATTTGATAACATTGAACAGTTTTCACTTTCTTTTCTTGCTGAAAATGAGTCGGGTTATCTAAAACGTAAATTAGAGAAAGACAGCGACTGCATTATTTTTAAATATCCCAACATTTTCTTTTTCAGTAAAATAAAAGAAGAAAAAGAAAATCACCTTCAAATTGAAGCAGTTAGAAAAGCAGGTTCGAAACTATTTGACTTATTAAAAGCTGAAAAAATAAAAACAGTTCAATTAATTAATTTCAGTAAACCAGAATTAACCATTGCTTTTTTGGAAGGAATACTTCTTTCCGGATATTCATTCGATAAATACAAAAAAGAAAAGGATGGGTTCCACATCGAAGAAATATTCATTTTTGATAAAAATTGTACCCTTGCACAAATTGAAGAGCTTCAAAATTTAACCCGGGCAGTTTTTTATTCGCGCGATTTAGTTAACGAACCTCTCTCGTTTTTAACTGCCCCCCAATTTTCAAGAGAAATTGAAAAGATGGGTGAAGAATCAGGGTTTTCTGTGGAAGTATTCAACAAGAAAAAAATTGAAGCCCTAAAAATGGGCGGTCTGCTCGCCGTAAACAAAGGCAGTATCGACCCACCAACTTTCAATATTTTAGAGTGGAAGCCGGAAAATGCCAAAAACGAAAAACCGGTAGTTTTAGTTGGCAAAGGAGTAGTTTTTGATACGGGGGGTTTGAGCCTGAAACCCACCCCAAAGTCGATGGATTTTATGAAATGCGACATGGCCGGGGGATCGGTGGTTGCAGCAACTGTTTATGCCGCTGCAAAAAATAAATTGCCCGTTTATGTTGTTGGATTAATTCCGGCAACCGATAATCGCCCCGATGGAAATGCTTATGTGCCCGGCGACATAATTACAATGTTTGATGGAACTACTGTTGAAGTAAAAAATACCGATGCTGAAGGACGATTGATTTTAGCAGATGCACTTTCGTATGCAAAGAAATATTCGCCTACATTGGTAATCGACATTGCAACCTTAACCGGAGCCGCAGAAATAGTAGCCGGAAACCAGGCAATTGTTGGAATGGGAAATACAAAAGGACACCTCGTAAAAATAATGGAAACCGGCAACGAAACTTATGAGCGGATAATTGAAGTACCGCTGTGGGAAGAATATGCCAAACCACTTAAATCTGACGTTGCAGATTTAAACAATTTAGGCGGGCGCGAAGCGCAGTCAACAGTTGCAGGGAAATTTCTCGAACACTTTACCGATTACAACTGGATTCATCTCGATGCTGCCGGAGTTTCATTTCGTTTTGAAAAAGACAATTACATCCCGGTTGGTGGAACGGGTTATGGCACGCGCCTTCTTTTTAACTTTTTGAAAACATTCAATTAAAAAATGTAACTTTGCACCTCTTTTTTTACCCCATTGTCCTGTTAGCCGGGACATCTCCTCTGTCCCGAAATTTCGGGATCAGGGGAGAATATATGGAATCCCGTGGAGAGCCACGAGGAATTATTTGATTATAAATATCTGAAACAGAAATAAAATGGTAATTAATAATACAATCAGGGTAGGTATTTCACACGGCGACATTAACGGAATTGGCTACGAAATAATAATGAAAACATTGCTCGACCCACGAATTATGGAAATGTGCACACCTATTATTTACGGATCGCCAAAAATTGCTGCCTACCATCGGAAAGCACTCAATATCAACAACCTCAGTTTTAACCACATCCGCTCCGCCAACGAAGCTCGTTTAAAAAAGGCCAATATTATAAATTGCATCGACGATAATGCCAGGGTGGAATTGGGAAAATCGACGCGCGATGGAGGGGAATCATCATTTTTGGCCTTGGATCGTGCGTGTGCCGATTTAAAAAATGGAAGCATTGATGTGTTGATTACGGCACCTATAAACAAGGATAATATTCAAAGCGACAATTTCAATTTTCCGGGGCACACCGAATTTTTAGCTCAAACTTTTGAAGCGAAAGAATATGTAATGTTAATGGTTAGCGAAATAATGAAAGTTGGCGTTGTTACCGGACATATTCCACTTTCGAAAGTAGCTACAAGCCTTAGTAAAGAAGCAATCCTTTCAAAAATTAGGATTATTGACAAATCGCTGCGACAAGACTTTGCAATTACAAAACCCCGAATTGCTGTGTTTGGCCTAAATCCACACGCTGGAGATAATGGGCTGCTTGGCGACGAAGAAAAGGAATATATAATCCCGGCAATTGAACAAGCGAAGAAAGAAGGGATCATAGCACTGGGACCTTATCCTGCCGATGGCTTTTTTGGTGGTGAAGATTATCGAAAATTTGATGTAATTTTAGCCATGTACCACGATCAAGGATTAATTCCATTTAAACTGGCTTCTTTTGAACGGGGGGTAAATTATACAGCCGGTCTATCTGTAATCCGCACATCGCCGGCACATGGAACAGCGTATTCGCTGGCAGGAGAAAATGTTGCTTCCCCCGATTCGTTTAGAGAAGCGCTATATTTAGCTATCGACATTCACAAAAACCGAAAAATATACAAAGAGATATCAAAAAATCCTTTACGAAAATATGATGTCAACCCAAATCAAGTGGACGAAAGTGTTGATATTGAGGCGGAAGAAAATCAAAACTTATAAATCGAATATAAATGTACGAGTTTATCCGGGGAACCATTGTTGAAATTAATCCGGCAAGCATTATCATTGAAGCTGGTGGTATTGGTTATTTTGTAAATATATCATTAAATACTTATAGCAAATTAAACGGGAAAAAAGAGAGTTTGCTACTGCTCCATCAGGTAGTTAGAGAAGATGCCCACGTTTTATACGGCTTCTCTGATAAACGTGAACGCGACTTATTTCGAAACCTTATTTCGGTAAATGGAGTCGGATCAAATACGGCCGTAATGATGCTGTCGTCGTTAAATCCAGATGAATTAATTTCAGCTGTAACAACCGAAAACGTTGCCGTTTTAAAAGCTGTTAAAGGAATTGGCGTCAAAACAGCACAACGAATAATAATCGATTTAAAGGACAAGCTTATAAAATTGCCTGAATCGGGTCAATTTTTACTTTCATCAGACAATACAATCCGAAATGAATCGTTATCTGCTTTAGTCATGCTGGGATTCGTAAAAAGAGATGCGGAGAAGGCAGTATCCAAGATACTTCAAGAGCAACCTGGGGCAACAGTTGAAGGCGTGATTAAACAAGCTTTGAAAAGGCTATAAATAAGAATAAAATTGACCCGAAGTTTACAGAAAATATACTTCTTCTGCTTACTAACATTTATACTCGCATTTGCCAATTCTGCCTTTGCGGGTATTAATCGTTTTACGGGAGATATTCCCCTGATGCAAGTTCAGGATACCACCGTAATTGATACCACCGGTCCGCTGCCCTTCCCGTTTAAAGATGAACCTGCATTTGGATATCCGGATCAAGATTCTATAAAACTCTTCCTAAATAAACCCAGTAACATTAAATACGAAATTGAATACGACCCCATAACAGGGCAATATATATTTTACGAAAAAATAGGCGATTTAAATTACCGATTACCTAAAACCATGTCGCTCGATGATTATGTGAACTACGATTTTGAGCAATCGGTAAAAAGTTACTGGAAAGAAAAAAGTCGCATTCAGGCCTTGGATCAAAGAGGCTCACTAATTCCAAAACTAACAATTGGAGGAGAAGCATTTAACCGCATTTTTGGTGGAAATACAATCAACATTCAACCTCAGGGTTTTGTTGAAGTAAGTTTTGGCTATCAAATGAACGCTACCGAAAATCCCGCAATTCCTGAACGTTTGCGAAAAGTACCCACATTCGATTTCGATGAAAAAATTCAAATGAATGTGATGGGGCAAATTGGGACAAAAATGAATATGCGTGTAAATTATAACACCGAAGCCACATTCGATTACGAAAATAAAATGAACCTGGAATATACCGGTGAAGAGGATGAAATCCTGAAAACAATTGAAGCAGGTAACGTTTCACTGCCATTAAATGGTTCATTAATATCTGGCGCATCAAATTTATTTGGAGTGAAAGCCGAGATGCAATTTGGCCGCTTATCGTTAACCACTCTATTTTCGCAGAGCAAAGGCGAATCGCAAACCGTGGAAACCGAAGGAGGTGCGCAAATTACAACCTTCGAATTTTCCGCTAACAATTACGATGCAAACCGTCACTTTTTTCTGGCGCAATATTTTCGCGACAACTACGATAAATGGTTGCAAAACACCGCCGTTCCCCTTTCACCCATAAACATTAACAAAATTGAAGTCTGGGTAACAAATAAATCAAATAATTTTACTGAAGCCCGAAACATCATTTCATTTCAGGATTTGGGCGAACACGATAAAAACATTTACAACAACGTTCCGCAGTTCCAGCAAACACCCGGTCTCCCTTACCCGGAGAACATATTCCCGTATAATGATGCCAATGGGCTTTATTACGAAATGGCCAATACTTATTCAGCAATTCGCGATGTTGAAAACATCACACAAGAAATGTCGCAATTTGGGCAGGCATTTTTGGGTGGCCGCGATTTTGAAAAAATTGAACAAGCCAGAAAATTAAACCCTTCGGAATATACCATCAACGAACGCCTGGGATATATCTCGTTAAATTCGGCATTAAATACAGATGAAGTACTTGCAGTGGCGTTCAACTATACATCCAATGGAAAAACGTTTCAAGTAGGTGAATTTTCAACAGATGGCATTAGCGCACCAAACACGTTGATCCTGAAATTATTAAAAGGAACCAACCTTTCGCCTTTGCTCCCTACATGGGATTTAATGATGAAAAATATCTACAGTTTAAATTCCAATCGGCTTACAAACGACGAGTTCACTTTAAATGTGGTATATCAGAACGATTCTACCGGAACTTATATCAATTATCTGCCGGAGAGCAGAATTAACGGTCACATTTTATTGGAGGTAATGAACCT
The DNA here is from genome assembly GCA_021648495.1 of Draconibacterium sp. Classification (GTDB taxonomy): domain Bacteria; phylum Bacteroidota; class Bacteroidia; order Bacteroidales; family Prolixibacteraceae; genus Draconibacterium. The sequence goes on along the minus strand of JAKIST010000137.1, from coordinate 701 downwards.
CGACAAATTGAACAAACAGCTCGACCCGTACAAAGATGGTATTTTCGATTATATTGAAGGTATTACGGTGAATTCAAATCGGGGAAGGATTATATTTCCGGTACTTGAACCCTTTGGAAAACATTTGGCCGACTCTATTCAAGATCCTGCCCTCATCGAAAAATACACCTATCAATCGTTGTACGATTCAACACGCGTTTATGCAGAACAAGATGCCGAGCACAATAAATTCAGATTGATTGGAAGCTACAAAGGATCTTCGAGTTCCGACATAATGCTTGGGACTTTAAACCTGGTACAAGGTTCGGTAAAAGTAACCGCCGGAGGTGTTCCACTGACCGAAAATGTGGATTATACGGTGGACTACACCCTGGGGCGTGTGAAGATAATTAATGAAGGGGTGATGAATTCCGGTGTGCCTATTAATGTTTCGCTTGAGAGCAACTCCATGTTCAATGTGCAGCAAAAACGGATGATGGGGCTGCGTTTCGACCACGAGATCAACAAAGATTTCCACATTGGCGGCACTATTTTGAATTTGCACGAACGGCCACTCACCCAAAAAGTGAATTACGGCGACGATCCCATCTCGAATACAATGTGGGGTCTCGACCTGAGCTACCGGAAAGATTCAAGATGGCTGACAAATGCACTTAACAGTTTACCGGGGATATCGACCAATGTGGTCTCAAAGCTGACCG
>JAKIST010000136.1 GCA_021648495.1 Draconibacterium sp. | reverse complement strand
AATGAAGCTGTTTCCGCAGGCGATGGCGTACGGTAAAAACCAAAACGGTATCATTCCCGGGAAATTAAAAGGCGAAATACCTACACAGACCCCAACTGGCTGGCGGATCATAAACTCGTCGATGCCGGTTGCCACATTCTCTGAAAATTCACTTTGCATTAATGTTGGTGTGGCACACGCAGTTTCTACATTTTCAATACTTCGCTGAATTTCCCCTTTTGATTCTGCAAAACTTTTACCACATTCTAAGGTTATCAACCGGGCAATCTCATTGATGTTATCCTCCAACAGATGCTTCAATTTAAAAAGCGGTTGAACTCGTTTCATTACCGGAATATTCCTCCATTCTATTAATGCGCCACTCGCTGCTGCAACTGCTGCCACTGCATCGTTTGCCGTTTTTGTACCGAAAGGGACTTTTGCCAGTACCTCCTGATTTGCAGGGTTAACAACATCAATCGTCTCTTTTTCCCTGCTTTCTACCCAACTTCCGTTGATATAATTTTTTAAAACTCCCATATTTATTTAGCTATTTTCTATTAATTTTTATTGACGGCCTAATATGATATAAATACCAATGGTTATAATTACAAGTGCTGCTGAAAGATGATACGCATATTTCCAGCTTTTCATATCAACTTTCAAAGCTTCAGCTTTATCGGTAAATGTTTTCCGTGGATAATAATGCGACACGACAAACATAATGACCATGTTCAGCACAAATTCAATTCCCCAAATATGGATGAAATGAATGTTGACTTTCAAAATAAATGTTGTAATAATATAAAACGACAGGCCAAAAAACAGGGCGGCTTTTGCTGCTGTTGCCGAAATATTTTTCAGGAAAAAACCGGCTAATATAATCGATGCGATCGGGATAAAGAATATCCCGTTGAGTTGTTGCAATAATTGATATAAACCGTCGGGTGCCCCAGCAACTAAAGGAGCGGCCAGAATAGCAAAAACGGCCAATATCGATGACGTTGATTTACCAACCCGGACCAGTTTTTTTTCTGCGGCATTTTTATTAATATGACGCTTGTAAACATCGATACTGAAAATGGTTGCTGCACTGTTCAACACACTATTGAAAGTACTCAAAACAGCTCCCATAACAACTGCGGCAAAAAAACCTACCAAGCCAACAGGCAGAACTTTTTTTATTAATGCCGGATAAATATAATCCTGGTTACCGTACATTGAATCGCCAAAATAGTAGAAGCCAATTACACCGGGAAGCACAATTATTAAGGGCACAAAAATTTTCAGGACACCCGTAAAAAGCAAGCCTTTTTGTGCCTCCTTCAGGTTTTTTGCTCCAAAGGCACGTTGAATAATGGTTTGGTTCATCCCCCAGAAATAAAGTTGATTAATGATCAATCCTGTAAAAAGCACTCCAAATGGCATTACTGAATCTTTTGCACCAACCACATTAAACTTTTCAGGGGCATGTTCATATACTTTTTCGAGGCCTGTTAAAATATTTCCGTCGCCAATACTAAAAAGAGCAATAATTGGTATCAACATTCCTCCAATCAACAATCCATAACCATTAATTGTGTCGGAAACCGCAACTGCTTTCAATCCCCCAAAAATGGCATAAAACGAACCAATTACCCCGATCACAACAACTGTTATCCATAAACCTTGTGATTTGCTTACTTCGAGGACTTCTGAAATATTGAAAATACTTTCCAGGTTAATGGCACCGGTATATAAAACAATAGGAAGTAAGGTTACTACAAACGATACCATCAGAAACAGTGCAACAAGGCTACGAGTTGTCCCGTCGAAGCGTCTTTCGAGGTATTCAGGAATAGTAGTCAATCCCATTTTCAGATACTTCGGAATAAAATAGAGGGCTGCTACAACTAATGCCAGCGCGGAAGTCACTTCCCATCCAATGATAATAAAACCATTTTTGTACGATGAGCCATTCATGCCAATTAAATGTTCAGTTGAAATATTAGTAAGAAACATTGAACCGGCAATCACAATACCTGTCAGGCTTCGCCCCCCAAGAAAATAACCATCGGATGAATCCAGGTTATCTTTCCTTAATTTAAACCAGGCGTAAAAAGCTACGAATGTTGTGAAACCAATAAATGTTATAACTGTTAGCATAATATTGAATTAGTATTTGTTTTCTATCATCATTCCTATTATCAAATCGGTCTTCTATAAAGAGTAACTGAATCCTGTTTTTACGCCATGCTTTTCCCAAAGGGATTCCTATGGAAAGCCTGGCGATTTCGTAATTACTTTGCAAACATGGCTTTAGCCGTTAATTTTTTTCTGCTATTATGTTTTAAATATAGATTAAAGGCTAAAGCCGAATTATCGGTCATTCCCTCAAATCACCGGGCTGAAGCCACGGTGCAAAACACAAAATTTTAGCAACTTCCATCTTTAACTGTTAGCATATTTTAAATTTATTTTTTTATTGACTTTTTTATCTTGCAAAAAGATAAAACGCATTTTATTTTACGCCATCATATTTTTAATATTAATTAAAGGCTAAAGCCGAATTGTCTGTTATTCCCTCAAATCACCGGGCTGAAGCCACGGTGCAAAACACAAAATTTCAGCAACTCCCATCTTTAAAAGAAATACCTCTCGTTTTTCTTTTGTTCTTCGTAATTCTCGCGTGCTTTTTGTACCGATTCCGATTTTGAAACTTCCGCGATTGGAACATCCCACCAGGCATAACCATAACCGGCAATTTTTCTTTCGGGCACTGTTTCAATGTAAATTACCGTTGTTCGTTCCTCTTTTTTTGCATTTCCGAGTGCATCGTTAAACGAGGCTACATCTTTGGCCTTAAAAACTTTTGCCCCCAGGCTTTCGGCATTTTTTGCCAAATCAACTGGCAGTTGTTCTCCACTCAATTGCCCGGAATCTTTGTCGCGATACAAATATTTTGTTCCAAAACCTTCGCTGCCAATCGATTTTGACAGGCCGCCAATACTTGCAAATCCGTTATTATCAATTAAAATAATGGTTATTTTATATCCTTCCTGCAAAGAGGTAATAATTTCGGAGGGCATCATCAGGTATCCACCATCACCGAGTATCACATAAATTTCGCGATCGGGACACGCCATTTTTGCACCGAGCCCACCCGAAATTTCGTAACCCATGCACGAATAACCATATTCAAGATGAAACCCTTTTGAATCGCGGGTGCGCCACAGTTTATGCAGGTCGCCGGGTGCGCTTCCCGATGCACAAAGTACTACATCGCGTGGTTCCATAAATTCGTTTACTGCACCAATTACTTCCGACTGGCTGGGGATCTCTTTATCTTCAACATGGTATGCAAATGCAACTTTTTCATCCCAACTTTTATTAAAATCGGCTACTCTTTTTCTGTAAGGATTATCAACTTTGTAACCTTCAAGTTTTTCAAGAAGTTCTTCCAAAATTACTCTTGCATCGCCGGTCACTGCCAGTCCGGTGTGTTTGGTTGCATCAAATTCAGTAATATTTATATTTATGAATTTTACATTTTTGTTTTGAAATGCTGTTTTTGAAGCCGTTGTAAAATCGCCGTACCTTGTACCAATTCCAATTACAACGTCCGCTTCAGTGCTGATTGCATTTGCACCTTCAGTTCCGGTTGCTCCGGTAGCTCCAAGATTGTGCGGATCGTCGTAACGAAGCGAACCTTTCCCTGCAAATGTTTCACCAACCGGGATGCCTGTTTTATGGACCAGGTTTTTAAGCACCGCTTCCGCTTCGCTATAAATTACGCCACCACCGGCAATTATCATCGGTTTTTTTGCTGAACGAATTAAAGCCACTGCACGAATTAACGCGTTTTTATCGGGGCGCGGGCGCGGAACATGCCAAACCCGTTTTACGAACATTTCAAGCGGAAAATCATACGCTTCTGCCTGCACATCTTGTGGAACGCAAAGTGTTACTGCCCCGGTGTCGGCAGGTGATGTTAAAACGCGCATCACTTCCGGGAGAGAGGTAATTAGTTGTTCGGGACGATTTATCCGATCCCAGTATTTTGAAACCGGTTTAAAACAATCGTTTACCGAAATATCCTGGGTGATGGCAGACTCGAACTGTTGCAATACCGGAGCCACTTTGCGCTGGGCAAAAATATCGCCGGGCATTAACAAAACCGGCAAATGGTTAATTGTTGCACCCGCTGCAGCAGTAATCATATTTGTTGCGCCAGGCCCAATTGACGAAGTACAAACAAAAGTTGAAAGCCTGTTTTTCATTTTAGCGAAACTCGCTGCGGTATGTACTGCCGCCTGCTCGTTGCGCACCATGTAGTACCTAAAATCGGGCGACTGTTGCAGTGCCTGACCAAAACCAGCAAGATTACCATGTCCGAATATCCCAAAACATCCGGCAAAAAATGCGTGTTCAACTCCATCCCTCTCGGAGTACTGGTTTTTGAGGTATTCCATTGTTGCCTGTGCAACTGTTAGTCTTTTCGTTTTCATTCTTTGATGTTGTTAAGAATTAAAATCTTTTAAATCGCTGCCAATGACAGATTATTTTTGAGATCCCGAAACAAGTTCGGGATGACGTTCTAATAATTAATAATCGTTAGTACGTCATGCCCCGCATTGCGATCCTCCATTGGAGTCTTCCATAGGAATCACTTTGCGGCTATGGACCTTTGGGAGAATTCATTTCAGCATCTATCTATCTGTCATTCATTATGCCCAATAATTTTAGGTCAACTCTCGCAAAGCCTCAAGATGCCAAGTTTAAAAAAGATTATTTTGCCTCTTTACCCCTCTGCCTATCGGCATCTCCCCTCACGAGGGGAGAACGTCCTAAATATTGTTTATCCAAAATATAAAATTTTAGCACCATTATTTGTTAGAACGGTTTTCCCTTTTAAAGGGTAAATGTCGATAGACAAAAGGGTAAAAAAATCCATATTCACATAAGATAAAATTCTTTTTCTCCTTTTCGCCTCTGCGCCTTTGCGAGCTATTTCTTAAAATCCGCCTTTCGATTCAATAAATTCCAAAATATCTTTTTCGTAAGGAGTAAAATTAGCACATCCCAATTGAGTTACAACATGCGCTCCGCAGGCATTTCCCATTCGGCAGCATTTATATAAATTCCAATCTTTCAGGAAACCGTAAATAAATCCCGCGGCAAAGGCATCGCCGGCACCAAGAATATTTACTACTTCGACTGGAAATCCTGGAACTTTCTGAATTGTACCATCGGGTAAATAAACAATTGCACCCCGCGATCCGGTTTTAACGATTAACGCATCGACACCCAATTTCAGAATGCCACTAATTGCGACATTAATATCCCCTTTAATTTCGGGAGCAGAAATTTGTTGATGGCTAATATTTAGTTGCGATTCATCGGTAAGATAGGCAGCCAGGATTTCTTCTTCGGTACCTAAAACTATGTTTGCATTTCGCATAAAAGCCCTTGTTGTAACTCCAAACGCACGGATATCGTGCCACTGGTCGGCACGGAAATCGAGGTCGAGCATAACAGGAATTTCATTTTTTGCTGCAATCTCAGCAGCCAAAAAAGCTGAACTCCTTGTTGGCTCAATGTTTAAAGCAGTTCCCGAAACTTCAAGTAATCTCGACTTTTCAATTCCGGCTTTCAAAACATGATCGATTGTGATTTGCGAATCGGCACAATTGTCGCGGTAATAAACCAGCGGAAAACGATCGGGTGGTTCAATTCCCAATAAAACGGCAGAACTTCTTGCACCTTCAATAACCGGAATATTTTCAGTTATTACTTTTTCCTTTTCCAAAAAATTGAGGAGAAAATCACCTACCTTATCTTTTCCAACCCCTGTCAATAACGAAGCTTTTAATCCCAGTCTGCTGCAACCCACTGCAATATTTAAAGGCGAACCTCCAACAAATGCGTGAAAACCGGGAATGTCTTCAAAACGGCTACCAACTTCTTGGGAATATAAATCGATGGAGGATCTTCCGTAAGTTGTTACATCGTATATTTTATTGTTACTCATTTATTTAGATTTTTAGTAGTGAGTAGTGAGTCTCTGTACTAAAGTCTCACTACTCATATCTATTTATTATTCATTTCAGCAGTTACCATTGGAATCCGGGGGTCGAGACCTTTCCAAGAACCGTAAACCCATTTGTGATCAGGGTCGTCGGTATTTGCCAGCGACTGATCGCTCCCGGTTAAAAAATTCAAATAGTAAACATTGTAACCATGCCCGGCCACAACCGGATGATAACCCTCTGGAACCAAAACAACATCGTTGTTGCGCGCTACTGCTATTTCATTCAAACTGCGGTCGTCGTTATAAACCTGCTGAATCGCAAATCCCTGCTGTTTATCAATTTTGTAGAAATAGGTTTCTTCCAAGCAGGCTTCCACAACATTTCCATTTTCATCCACTTTTCGTGTGTCGTGTTTATGTGCCGGAAACGAACTCCAGTTTCCCGAAGGTGTGTAAACTTCGACAGAAACCAAACGCTGACAATCGAAACCGGGTTGGATAAGACTGTTTATCTGTCGCGTTGCATTGTCGCCGCCCCTGATTTCGACAGCCGCTTCTTCGGGGCGTTTGAAACAGGCCGGATGATCCTCGTCGGTTTCGCACCATCCGCAAGCAATATCCAAAATATCGCTTTCGGCAGTTAACTCAAATCCGGTATTTCTCGACAGGTACAATGAATGGGCAATTCCGCTAAAAACATCTTTTCGCCCATTAATGGTTTCCCAGTTTCCTTTATCTGTTTTTACCGAGTAATTGCCACCCAGCAAAATAATGGCATATTCATTTCCTTCGGTGTTGCCTGTCCATTTTTCGCCTTTTTTCATCAACCTCGCCTGAAAATTCAAAAATTGCCAACCGGTATCTGCTTTCAACACACTCTGGTAAACCCCGCTCCCTGATTCAGGTCTTATTAGAAGTGGATATTTTGTATCTCTTTTCATCGTTTATTTTTTATATCATTTGCTTTTCCAGCCGATTTGAGCAACTCGAATTTTTCGATATTAAACTTTTCGAATGCTTCCATGTACGATTTCCCCGGGATGATTGGATCAAACTGCACCGGGGTATATTTAAAAAATTCACGATTAACACGGGTCCAGATTAATCGGGCATCGGTAGCAATATTTATTTTGCAAACGCCAAATTGAATGGCTTTAATAATCTCATCGTTCGAAACCCCTTTTGCATCGATTCCCAGTTGTCCTCCGGCCGCATTAATTCGTTGAATTTCTTCATTGTTCACCGAAGAACCACCATGAAGTACCAAGGGAAATCCGGGCAGTTTATTTTGGATTTCTTTCAGAATATCAAATTGAAGTCCTTGGCCGCCAGAGAATTTATAAGCACCGTGGCTAGTGCCAACTGCAACCGCCAGACTATCGCACCCGGTATGTTTTACAAACGTTTCAACTTCGGCAGGTTGCGTGTATTTTTTGTGCTTTTCGTCAACGTTAATATCATCTTCGATGCCACTCAGCACTCCCAATTCAGCTTCAACGACAATATTTTTTGCATGAGCTTTTGCCACAACTTCTTTAGTAATGGCAATATTTGTTTCAAAGTTTTCGTGCGAGGCATCAATCATAATAGAAGTATAATCGCCAGAATCTATACTTTGAAATGCATGCTCGATGTTTCCATGATCGAGGTGAATGGCAAAAACGGTTTTGGGATAAATTTTTGCCGCCGCGGAAATCATGGAGATTAACATTTCGTGACCAGCGTAATTTCTTGCAACCGGGGTTGTTTGTACAATGAATGGTGAATTTGCTTTTTGTGCCGCACTAAAAAGCCCGTGAATTTGTTCCATGTCCCACACATTTACAGCTGCAATTCCATATTTGCCGTAACACTTTTCAAAAATATTTTTTGTTGAAACAAGCATTGAAAGAACTGTTTTTTAAGTTTAATTAGGTTTAAATATAGATCATTATTTATATCCGATACAAATAAATGGACAAAAATCTTTATGCAAAGGTTTGCATAAACTTGATTGATCCCTTGTCATAAAATTGCTGAAAATCAGATATAAGTGCGTTTTGGGGTTAATGCTCTTTTTTGATTTATTCACCCGGTGACTTGGAGTCAATGGGTGAAGATGAAATTAGTGTGTACGTCATTCTGAACTTGTTTCAGAATCTGTAAGTTTTGTTAGTCTGCCAACTCTTTATACTGAAGTAAACCAGGACATCCAAATGATATTGTCAAGATTAAATACAAGTGGTTATAAAGATTGAGATTCCCACTTTCACGGGAATGACGGTTTGGTGCGAAAGGTTTAACTACTTTGAAGAACCTCGAATTATCAATTCAGGGAAAAGTGATTCAACGCGAATTTTTGAAAGGTCGTTGTTATTATTTATGCGTTTCATTAGAATACGCGCTGATAACATTCCCATTTCGTAAGTTGGCTGCCAAACGGTTGACAACGAAGGCTTAAAATAATATGAATGAGGATCGTCGTCAAAACCAATTACCGAGATTTCATCGGGAATCGCAATTCCGGCTTCTTTTATTACATACATTGCACCAATTGCAACACCGTCGTTTATGGCAAAAATGGCATCGGGAGGATTTGGAAGTGCCAATAATTTTTTTGTTGGATCGATTCCATGTTCAGGCGCAAAACCACTGCTTTCAACAATATATTCTTCGTTAATCGGGAGGCCATGTTTTTTCAGTGCATTTTTATAAGCTTTTAAACGATGCCGAGCTGTGGAAAGTGTTTGTTGCCCTGCAATGTGTGCAATTCTTTTACAACCGGTTTGAATTAAATGTTCAACTGCCTGAAAAGCACCTTTGTATTCATCAACAAATACCTTATCAATTTCAATTCCTTCGCAATCGCGATCGAAAATAACCAAAGGAATATTATTATTTACAAGCATTTCAAGATGATCAAATATTTTAGTTTCGGATGAAGGAGAAATTAGAAAACCATCGACTCTTATGGAAGCAAACGTTTGCACAATATTTTTCTCCTCTTCGTATGATTCATTTGATTGCCCGATAATCATATTTATTCCCAGCGGATTTACCAAATCCTGAATTCCATTTATAACTGAAGAAAAGAAATAACTTGTAATTTCAGGAACAATCACACCAATTGTGTTGGTTTTCTTTTTTAGTAGATTAAGCGCGAGCAGATTGGGTGTGTAATTTAATTTCTTGGCCAATTTTACAACAGCTCGTTTTGTTTTTTTGCTAATGGCAGGGTGATTATTTAAAGCACGCGAAACCGTTGAGGGAGAAACTCCCAACTCATTTGCAATTTCGGTTATGGTTGTACGCGACTTTTTCATTTAAATTTGATGAGAATTTTTGTTACTACTCAGCAGGTTTAATAGATTGAATATAAGATACTTATAGCTATTTAAATTCTCGAAAAATTTACTAATAAATAAATGTCATTTCTTTAATATCCTGATAATCTATAAATTAACAAAATAAATAAGTTATTAACAAAAATGTAACTCATTGATTAACAATGAATATTACTGCTGAGTAGTAACGAATTTTTAAACTTCAGAATTTATTATGAACGGTTAAAAGGTGAAAATCAGACGATTTAGAACCACCTCTCTTTCTAACCTTTTTACTGTTTATTAACATTCACAAACTTTCAAATTAACCACTTATCGTCTAATGACACATGACTAATAGTAATACGCTACTTTATGTTTTTAATCCATTCAGATACCAAACTTAAATTTTCAGTATTTATAGTATGCCCACCATCAAAAGATTGGAAAGTAACATTGTACCCATAATCAACAAGAATTTTCTTCGACTTCAGGGCAAGTTGGAAATTGACCGCCTTATCATTTTTGCCATGTGCAATAAATACTCTTAATGATTTTGCCGGCTCAAGATATTTTTCTTCCAGCCAGTCAGGAGCAGATTCTCCAATAAATGGAATTAAGAGAGGCTCCAAAATACCAGGGCCAGATAAACTAATTATTCCTTTATATTGTTGAAAATTCTGTATTCCAACTAAATATGTAAATATTGCACCTTGTGAAAATCCCAATAAATACACATCGTCAATGTTGAACTGTTCTTTTAAACGAACTACCAAATCAGATATATAGTTATCGGTATTCTCCGATGCGCGCTTAATCCATTGTCTGTCTTTTGACATCCATAACGACCAATCGTAGCCAATATTTTCTCCCATTTTCAATGTGTAGGGTGCCTGAGGACAAGCATAAATAAAATCGACACCTTTCACACTGTCCCAAATGTTTATGAAATTATCAGGATTATCTGCAAACCCATGAAGACCGATGACAAGCGTATGCTTTTTTTTGGGGTCAAAGTTTTCAGGTATCTTAATATTGCATTTGAAAAGTGACGAACTTTCAAAATATATTGTTTCTAATTGACCATCAGATGTTAACTCGGAATTCTGAGCTTGAACAGAATGAATTAAGATAAAACAAAGTGAAAAGATAAAAATGAAAGCGTTTTTAATAATATTTGTTATCATGATGGATTTCTTTTCTTATTTCCTATTAATATATTAAAATGGTTTGAATAAATACCTGTTTTAATGTCGTTTATTTGGTTTTATGCTTTTCGCTTTAAAGTAAAACAAGACATTATATTAATCGCAGAACTATTTTTTGGTATTAAATAATACAATGGGTGGTTGCCAAGTTATAGAATCTCCAAAAATGCCACGAGTATAACTAATAACTTCCATCCATTCTGGGGTAACTTTAATTAAAAGATAACCTTCCGGTCTGTTTGGGTAAAAGGCCTTCCATTCTTCTTTCCATCTCTTTTCCTTTCTTTTCCCTCGGATCATCTACTAATTGAGCTATTCCATGAATCGTAACATATCCTGA
>JAKIST010000135.1 GCA_021648495.1 Draconibacterium sp. | reverse complement strand
ATCCGACATATTTTCTTCGACTTGGGAAAGTCGAAGTCCTGGGGAAATCTGTCATTGGCAGTTTCTGATTGTAACGGGAGCCGGACATTCCTAAGTCCGGGTTGTTGTCGGAGTTATTCCAAAGTAATGCCAATGGCAGAAACTCCAACTCCCATTAAAACAACGTTCTACCAAAATCTGTCATTGGCAGTTTAAACTCGGCTTAACTCTAATATAGGAAGCCAACCAACCAATTTCGGGCTAATCTGTAATCGCCGGAAACCATGTATTCAATTTTATCAAGATTAGTAATGTTGTGCAACTAAGGAATTGTCAATAAATAACCTATACATTTTGGCTTGTTCTTTTGCCATTTTTCTGCGTTGTAAAATCTTTAAATAGCTACGGCTATTTGCATCATTTACACTTTGAAAAATAACAAAATTACTACGCCAATTCTGTACACTTTATTTATTGATAGTTCCTAAAGAAGAACACCGCAAAATTTTTTGAAAGTCCAAATATTAATTATTTTTGAATATTGTAACAAGTTAAGTTGAAATGGTATGGTATGAGCAGAAAAAAGGAAAGGGTAAAATATAAACTCGATAGTGGTGATATTATCGGGTTACAAGATGAAGAGATAGTTGCTGTACTCCGTGCCGCTGACGAATTAATTACAACTGGGGGCAGAACTTTGCTGACAAAAATACTGAAAGGTTCCAAAGATAAACGATTGCTGGAGCACGGGTTGGATAAATGCCCGGCGTATGGATTTTATAGAAGTTTTACTTTACCTGAAATTGCCAACCGGGTTGACTGGGTTATCGAAAATGGATTCCTTGAAATTAACTATTTTGATAGATTGCCTATGATTGTTTTTACAACAAAAGGCTGGGAAATAGAGAGGGAAACCTATACCGATGAATTATTGCAAAAACTGACAGATCTTCTTGAAGGGGAAGATTTTAGTTATGTTTGGGAAATGAAGGACAAAAACCGGGGGATGATATTATTACTAATCCGAAAAATTAAAGAAACGAAAAATCCTGATTTTGTCCCACTATTAAAAGCCTGGCAAGAAATAGATTATAAAAAAGTAAGGGTTGCTTTGCAGGAAGTTGTAGATCTGTTGTCAGATTAATATCAAATAAAATTTGTTGCGACAATTTAACCCAATTAAGATATTGATAAAAAAAACGAGCTATTCATAGGAACAACTCGTTTTTTTAATGGGTTATTTATTACTCCCACGGAACCAAAGGCGAACGATAAAAATCAATTCCCATCGCATGAAACCGTTTTCCGTGTTTAGCCAGTCGGAGTTTATACTTGTCCCAATTTCTGGCTTCCGGTGCCGACCAGCCTATTTCGGCGTAACCTGGTAATCTCGGGAAAACCATGTATTCAATTTCATCGATATTAGTAACGGTTTCCGACCACAGTGGGGCTTCAATTCCTAAAATATTTTCTTTTGAAATACCGGGGACAAGTGTTGCCGGATCCCACGAATAACCGGTATCAACTTCAATATAACCTGCCCAGTGAAGGCCAAACGTAGAAGTTGAGTCGTACTGCATATCGAGGTAAGCTTTTGCTGCCGGCGACATTATTACTTTCGCGCCCTGTTTCACCCCCAACGTTGTGTTTTTTACATTGGCCCAGAATTGAACAGTTGCGTTTTCAACCAGGGTTGCATTGGCAATTTCATCCCAACCAATTACTTTTTTTCCATGAGAAACCACGATTTTTTGCACCCGGTTAATAAACGGAATATAATCTTTCATTGCTGTAACGTGCGATTCGTCGCCCCCAATATGGATGTAGGGACCGGGAGTTAATTCTGCCAGTTCGCGAACAACATCGTCAATAAATTTGTATGTGATTTCTTTATCGGTGCAAAGTGTGCTAAATCCAACTTCGGTACCGGTATAAAGTTCGCTTGCTTTTCCATCGCAATTTAATTCGGCATACGATGCCAGTGCAGCATTGGTGTGCCCCGGCATGTCGATTTCAGGAATAATCATAATGTTGCGTTCTTGCGCATATTTTACAATATCGGAATATTGTCCTTGTGTGTAAAATCCGCCTTCGCCACTGCCAACTTGAGTGCTTCCACCAATTTCCGTTAGTTTGGGCCACGATTTTATTTCTATTCGCCAACCCTGATCGTCAGAGAGGTGAAGGTGCAACACGTTCATTTTATAGGTTGCCAGAAAATCGATGTACCGTTTTACGTCGTCAACACCAAAAAAATGGCGGGCCACGTCGAGCATTGCGCCACGAAAAGCATATTCCGGATAATCGCGAATTACACCCGTCGCAATTTTTAATGGTTCACCTGCGTCAGCTTTTACAGGTAAGGTTTGCAATAGAGTTTGAATGGCATTAAAACAACCTGCCGGGTTATTGGCTGAAATTGTAATCAATCTTTTGTCGATGGTAAGTTTGTAACCTTCATCGCCAAAATCGTTGTTCCCTTCTGAAAGGTCAAGGTAAACGCCTTTAGCAGGTGCTTTGTCGGTAGTTTTTACTTCCAACGTTAAACCTGTAATTTTATTTAATTCGGCAGCGAGGTACCCGCCGGTTTGTTTTAATTTATCTTGAACATAAATTATGGTGCTTCCTTTTATTTCAAAAGTATTTCCGGTTGCGGTTACAGAAACGGGTTTAGGGATAAAACTTGTTTTTGTAAGGTCGGTTGGTGTTTTCGTTGTACACGATATTTGGAATAATAATAGCGTAAATAGTACGACTAAATTTAATTTGGTTTTCATAATGCTTTTTTTAGATGAATTTCTATCAAGGGATAAAATTACTAAATGTATTTAAGAATTTCAGACTTCGTTAGTTTCTATATTTATTAAAGTGTGAAAAACCACCGTCTATGACGGTGGTAATGATTAATAGGCTTTGCCATAATAACTTTGCCGGTGAATTTTTAAAATTATAATCATGGGTAAATTTAGGGAATTATCACATGTGTACTACAAATGTGAGTATCATGTTGTATTTGTTCCGAAGTATCGTTTCCGAATACTTACGGGCACAGTAAATAATCTGGTTGATCATGATATCAGATTAATAAGTCAATGGAAGGAAGTTGAGGTCCTGGAACTAAATGTACAGGCAGATCATGTTCATCTGGTTTGTTCGATTCCTCCCAAGATATCGGTATCTGATTTCATGGGAATATTGAAAGGGAAGCTTGCAATGCGAGTATTTAAGTCTTATCCTGAATTGAAACAAAAGCCATATTGGGGGAATCACTTTTGGGCAAAAGGATACTTCATAAGTACCATTGAATTAGATGAGGAAATGATAAGGAGATATGTTCGCCATCAAGAGAAAGAAGAACGCAAAAGAGAACAGCGTTAATGTCACCCTCCTATCTTTGTAGCATTTGACAAATTTAACAAAAATGATAATTTTTTTATATCTTCATTTTTGCTAAATGGTTGGAACAATGACAAATGGCACAAAGCCGGATAAAGACATTTTGGTTTTTTTCAAGCCAAATGGCTTTATTTCGAGGGGTTAACTCAAAGCCACGTTCTCTGGGCGTGGTTTTTTATTTTTACCCATATAAAACATCATAGCATTAGAAAGGAGAAAGGCTTCCTCAACAAATAAACTAAATATTTTTAGGTTGATAATGTCGTTTCAACCAGTTTGCAAGTCCATCCAACCCCGGAAACAGCACCCGTTCTGTAATATTTGCCTGGTCGAGCTTGTCGCGTATTTCCCATTTAAGTTCAGCCGGAATAATAATCCTTCTGTAAACTTCGGGATGTTTTACTAACCAGTGATCCAACACCGAAGTAGCATCAGAAATAATTGAAAACAGGGCAAACTGGTTTACAATCCGGTCGTCGATAGATGGGGGTTCGAAAAATAATACGCTGCTTGGCCCAATGGTTTTGTCAAATTTATGGAGTGTGGAAAATTTTGATTCCAACATTTCAACTGTAAAAGCATTGCATTTCTCGCTACTCAATAATGCTTTTAATGGTTCAGTAACCAATTTGTTTACCTGCACAAAATCAACTTGCCAGATTACTCCGTCGATATCAAATTTATCGGTATTTGAAGTAGCAAAGTGCATGGCAATAAAAGGAGAGTAGGTCCAGTCTAAAAGCCGGGTTGGCAACCCGTGATGTTGTGCCAGCACCAGTGCCCGCAGTTGCGTATTTGTAAGGTTGGGTTCGCTTGTGCGTGCATATTTTATGAAATTCCGTAGAAGGTGGTATTCGAGTTCGGGCCGGGTTCCGCAATTTCTCAAAAAACTATTTTGGAGTTGGTACCTGCAATCCGACAGTCCCCGAAAAGCATAATCGCTTCGAAACCTTTCCAGTTGTGGCTTCCATGCATCCCGATAGACTTCATCTACCAATTGGGGCCAGCTACTTACCACAACATCATTTGAAGTTATTTTGCAATCCATTATTCAATATAAAGTTTGTTTTCCAAGTTATAAAAATAGCTTGTAATACATTCAAAATTTTTCGTGAAATTTACTGAAAATGAAAATTGAAACCATTGAAGATGATTTCCTTTTGCTGTTTAAAATCCTTTGTTTTCGCATAGGTTAGAAAAACAAAGGTATTTCTATTTCGTTTTCAATAATTTGTCGGAATAAGAAGTTCCTCCTTTTATTGTATCTACCTTCATTTCCGGGGTGGCTTCTTCGACATAATGAAAGCTTTTTTGCGGTATAATTTCTTTTATTTTATGTGTAATTATTTTCTCGACCGGAATGCTTCTTTTTAGCAGATCGATTTTATTGCCAATTTTTAATCCGAGGATGTAAAAGATTGAGGAAATGATGATAATTGATTTCATTCGTTTTCTGTTTTGTTGTGAAGGAAAACCTTCGGGTGGCTTCTTTCTTTAAAATTGTTTACCAAATTATTCAATTCGCAGGATATATAGAAATTATATCTGTGAACTACTGAAAATATTCTGCAAACAACAGATTCTTTTCTGTGAAAACAGATTGGAAGTTTCTAATTTTAAGGTTTTTTGGTCGCGCCCCATAAAATAATATAAAATAGCTCCGATAATCCCCAGAAAAAGAACGACCAATACCCATAATTATTTTATTGTTTCCTTCGAATTCACTTTCTATGACATCAATAAGGGCGATTACAACGGGAATAATAAAAAATACCGGGATGAATACAACTAAGGGATTGTAATGATTTCCTGAAGTCCTATAAATCCGCAAATTTCCATGGTTATTAGTTTTTGGGTGAATAATTGTTCAAAAATAACAAGAATTAATTTACGTAAAAAAAAAACGAAATGGAATCTTCTGTTTTGTGTTTTATAACTATTGTATTTGTGCCAAATATTCAAAATGCCCGCCTTCTTCAACCAGTTTACAAATTAATCCAACTTCATCTGCAATTTTTTTCAAGGAGTCAAAATCAACAAAAAGCCAATTAAATTTTGAGCTTGATTTTTTGTAAGTCACTTCGTATTCCATTTCACCATAGTATTTTGGATTTGCCAAATCAATCCATAACGAACCGTCTTCCTCTTCAAAAAGATATTTAATGTCAGAAGAATCAATTAGAATTTGGCCAGTTTCAGTTAGCAGCGATTTTAAATGGAGTAACAGTTTTTTTAATCCCTCAATTGTTTCACCGATTCCGGTTCCGTTCATTAAAAGTAATATTGTGTCGTATTTTTTATCTGAAAAAGAATAAATATCGGCACAAATCACATTTTTAATTCCACGGTTTCTCATCACTTCCACAGCCAACTCCGATTTCTCCAAAGCCGTGATATTAAATCCTTTTTTTTGCAAATAAATAGAGTGACATCCTGCTGCTGCTCCCACATCCAGAACTTTACCTCGGCAAAGTTTTAGAGCTTTCATTTCTATTTTTGGCATCTCATTTTCAGTACGAAACAAGTAGGAGACCGGCATCTGTTCATCCTCGGTATAATTACTATTCACAATTAAATCAGCAGCTTTGCCTTTCGAATGGTAATCGTGTATTGCTTGTCCAAATGGGTCGCTCATTTTCTATATTTGATGCGAAGATAAAATATATTTTGCCTATTTTAGGCACTTTAATATGAAAACCAACTTTAATGACCAGAACCTTTTCTTTTTTCATTTTGTCTATAATTGTTACAGTTGTTGGGTGCAAGCAGCAAACCGTGAAGTCGGATTGGAGAGGCCCTGCCCGCGATGGAGTTTACGCAGAAACTGAACTGTTAAAATACTGGCCGGACAGCGGACCTGAGTTAATTTGGAGTTATGAAGGTTTAGGTGCTGGCCACAGTAGTGTTGGAATTGGGAACAACCGTGTTTATATAAATGGTATGCCAGATACTTTAGGTGTTCTTTATTCCTTTGATTTGGACGGAAACCTGCTTTGGGAAAAAGTTTATGGAGAAGAGTGGCATAAAGATTATACGGGTCCCCGTTCAACACCAATTGTTGTTGATGAACTTGTATATATTGAAAGCGGAATGGGGGCAGTTTATTGTTTTAATGCATTTTCAGGCGAGGTTGTTTGGGAAGTTGATTTACTTGAAAAGTTTGAAGCCAAAAATATTCAATGGGGAATGGCGGAATCGTTGCTAATTGATGGCGAAAGATTAATTTGTACTCCGGGTGGTGAAGATTACAATATTGTGGCTCTTAACCGCCATTCCGGAGAAACGATTTGGACAAGCAAAGGTTATGGAGAACCCGCTGCCTATTGCTCGCCTGTCCTGATTGTTCATAACAATACCCGATTGATTGTTACTATGACCGATTCTTCGGCAGTTGGAATTGATGCTGACACCGGAGAATTTTATTGGAGAAAAGAGCAAAGACAGGGTAATAATATCCATGCCAATTCGCCGGTTTATTCTGAGGGTGTAATTTATTTTTCAAGCAGTTCGGCAAAAGCCAATGGTGGTTTGTTGGCTTTAAAATTGTCGGAAGATGGAAAGCAAGTTGAACAACTTTGGCGCAATGAATCTTTCAAGAATTTGATGGGTGGAATTATTATTCTGGATGGAGTTATTTATGGCTCACAATACCGAAGAGCTGAATGGAATTCGATTAATAAATTGGACGGAGAGATAAAACTTTTAACAAAGGATTTTGGTGGTGGTGTAATAATTTATGCCGACGGATTGTTTTATTGTTACAGCGAAAAAGGAGAAATAGCTTTGGTGCAGATGAATGAGGAAAATTTTGTGATTAAAGGCAAATTTAAAGTTCCGCTGGGAACCGATCAGCACTGGTCACATCCGGTAATAAAGGACGGGCGATTGTATGTTAGGCACGGAAATGCGCTGATGGTGTATAATATTTCAGCCTAATAAATTGTAATTAATTAACCAAAGAACCGTTTTCTCTATCCAGCGAAAAGAAAGAATGGTTCTATAGAAATAAATGATATGAAAAATTTAATTCTTGTTGTTTTAATTTTTGCAGCCGCTGCAATTCAAGCGCAAACTGTTACTAAATATTCTCCAAAAGATTTGGAAAGCTGGCAAAGTTTAGGTGATGGTTTGGGTTATGTAACCCACGGTCAGTTTATGATGGAAGAAGTAGATGGAAGTATTGGTTTTATGATTTTTTCTCCCGCAAAATACAAGGATGTTGTTTTGCGTTACGAAGTGATGACAATGAATCCGGCTACTGTTTTGGTTGCCTTATTAAATGCGTCCGACATTGGAAACTCAAGCGATTTAACCATTGGGGACGATAACAAAGGCAGCTTTGGTTTCTGGACAAAAGAGGTTGAAGATTATATGTTTGGTTTCCGTGTAGCGGCGCATAATTCAACTCCGTTTTTGCGTAAATATCCTGCTATTGATGGTGGAAGTACAACAATCGGTTTGGCCGAAAAAGATATGATGCATTCGGGTTGGCGACACTCAGTTGAATGTGGAAAAAAGGGAAATAAAATTTGGTTGAAAATAGACGACGAAACAATTATCGATGTCACTGATGAAAAACCTTTGGAAGCCGGACAAATTGCCATTCGTGTGCGCGGAACGGGAAGTGATTTGGGAAAATCGATGATTCGTAATTTGGAAATTATTGGAGAGCCGGTGAAATAAAATTGAGCTGGTGATATTTGATTTTGGGCTGGTGCGGTCTTGTGTTGTTGAGCGGTTGACTTTCTGTCACCCATTCAATAAAAGCTAAAAAATTAAATTTTACTCGTATTGACTGAAAGCTTTTTGATGTTCATCCTTAATAATCTCTGCAAGCAATTTTGGTTGAAGAACTTTCATATTATTTCCCAACGACAAAAGTTCCATTATAAAATCATGCGTCAAACAAAGTTTCAGGCTAATTTGTAATTCATCTTCGTTGTCGAGCAAAACTTGTTGCGTGGCGTGTAACGGTAAAGTTTTAATGTATTTGCCTTGAAATGGGGCGAATGATAAAACGATTTCCTGCGGTTCTTCATCGTTGGGACTTATAATTCCAAAACAATAACGATAATGTTCTTCCACATTGAAAGTAGTAGGAAATCCGAAAATACGTTTTGTAATTTCAAGGTTTGAAAGTCGGTCGAGTGCAAAACTTTTAATATTGTTGTCTTTTAAATCTTTAGATAAAACATACCACCGGTTTTTAAACTCTTTCAAAGCATAAGGTTCAACAGTTCGATGACTGCTTTCTTCCTCCCAGAATTTGTGATACGAGAATTTTATTTGCATCCGGTTTTTAATGGCGTGAAGTAAACCGTATAAATTCTCTGTCCCAGCCGGTCTGCGCTTTTCAAAATAGATGAAATTTGAAAGTCGGTCGGAAATGTTAAGCGCATTAAATGTATCGAATGCTTCTAAAATGCGCTCATTCATTTCTGGTTGTTCCTGGTTCTTTATGAAATAAACTTTTTGCGAGGGATTATACTTAATCTCAATGTTGTAAATAGAAAGAATATCTTGAACGTCTCTTTGAAAAGTCCGTAATGATACATCGAAATTGTACGACTGAATTTCAGGCTCCAGTTTCAGGTAATCCGAAATTTCATTAAAAGTAGAAGGTCGTTTTCTGAGTTTATTGATAATCAGGTTGTATCGTGAGATTGTTTCTCTTTTCGACATAGTTTTCTAATTTGATTTTCGATTATTTCTTAACTCTGCCAATTGTTTTAAAAGAGCCTTTTCTTCTTCTCTCAAATTGGCGGCAGCTTCAAAATCATGGTTGTTGATTTCTTCTTTTTTTTCCTTTGATACAACTTTTAGTTTTCGTTTTAAGCGATATTTTTCAAACATATCCTGAAATTTTGTTTGGTGAACTAAAGCAAAGTTAATAGAAGAGTGCGACAAAATATGACGCAGGATGAATTATTTTTGGGTATAACTAACTAAAATTCAGTAATTTATTTTCTATGTAGTTTTTGGGGCTTGAAAGCCTTTATAGTTCTTTTTGGAAAAACGAACAAGGTAGATTGGAATTATTCGGGCTGTAATGAAATTCATGAAGTTTGAAAGGTTAAACTTTTCACGTAATTTTAGCAAACAAAATTATTTCAAAAAAAACTTAAAGTACAGTTACAACTATACTTAAATGAGTAAATTTGTACTAAAATACATTGATGAAATTGTTGGTCGGCTCAAAATTTTCAAGTTAATGGTGAATAACCACTGCGAATATGATGAGTTTGAAAGGCAAATTGAAACCGAAAGTTCTTATACAACGGAATTGGTGACAATTCAAACCCGGTTGCAGGATATTGCTAATGGCAAATTGCTGCCAAAAGAAAAATTTAGGAATATCACACCGAAAAAGGATTTGGTTAAGGAATATGAAATAAAAACCAGGCATTTGCGGGTGTACCTGTTTCATGAGGAGAAAACTGGAAGGGTAATTGTTTGCGGTGGGAAAAAGACAAGGCAACAAAAAGATATTAAGCATTTTCGCCAAATAAAAAAGGAATATTTTAATCGTTAAAACATAAAACAATGCTTAAACGCGAAGAATTATTGAACACACCTGAATACTGGCTTGAAACCATTCAAAATGAGATTTTTCGCCAGGTAACCTACTATTTGAAAGAAAATAAATTAACTCAAAACCAGTTTGCCGACCAACTCGGCGTAACAAAAGGGTACGTTTCGCAAATTATGAAAGGGGAGTTTAACTATACCCTTAAAAAGCTAATTGAACTTTCTTTGGCAGTAGGAAAAGTGCCGGTTGTTAATTTTAAAACGCCGGATGAAATTATTTCTGCCGAAAGAGACAAGGTTTCTTCTCCTGAAACACCACCTCTCAACAAAGTGGCTGAACCTAATGAGAATTATAAGATTATTGGAATGTAATTTTAGATGATTTGTGAAACCTAAAATGCACTTTTAAAATAATGAGTTCATATTGAGCTAAATGTTTTGTATGTACAGGGTTTTCTTATTTTAGGACAATGTGTTGTTTTATAATTTTTTTCAATCTTCTGATTTGTTACTGCTCAGCAAGTTTAAAATCCTGGTTCTCATAAACCCCATGCTTTTCCCATAGGTCCGTAGGACTCCCATGGAGGATTCCTATGGAAAGCTTGGGGGTAAATGTTGTGAAAATCTGTAGTTTTGGCGATATTTTTATTTTTCTTGAACAAAAATAATGACAAAATGAACTGACAACCAACGATTTAAATTTCATTTGTACTGCTGAATAGTAACAACTTATTAGATGTGTTTTTGAACTAAGATATTTTTCATTCATACTTTTAGTTTATAAATTCTATATCAAAAATAGAATTCGATAACGCCAAAGTATGTCGTTCTAAAATATAATTTATAACCCTTTTGTTGTTGAGCTGGTGACTTTCCGTCACCTGTTCAATAAGACTTTCAATGAAAATATTCACCTGTTGACGGAAAGTCAGCAGGTGAAAACCCGTATGTTTTAACTTTTCAAAAACGCAAATAAAATTCACGTTTTTTTATACTTAGGGCTTGCTCAAAAATAACTTCCGGTTTTTATGAACATCTTTTGCACACATACTTTGTTAAAAATACTCACCGTAACCCTGCTATGCTTGTGTTTTTTGCCGCGTCTGTACACAAAATATT
>JAKIST010000134.1 GCA_021648495.1 Draconibacterium sp. | reverse complement strand
TTCCATCCCTCTTGGTTCAACAGAACATTACTGGGTAGATGCGTCAGAAGTGCAACTCCAACATCTAACAGTTTACGATTGGGATGTGAGCTCGAAACTCGATATGGTATCGTCACATTACTACCAGCAAGATGTTTATGCGGAAGGGGTGACTTTGGGTCACGGTTCAATCTATTTTATTTCCACCAATGTCTGTGGTAGCAACCAGTCGTCATTGCCGGTAATGGTAACCAACATGCTTTTATTGGCGATTACGCCCAACCCAACCAACAACGAAACCACATTGTCCATTGAAACTACATCAGAAGACATTGAATTTGACGAAAATGCTGAATGGGATTTGAAAATTTACAGCCAAACCCAGGAACTTAAGACAAAAGTAAATAAGCTAAAAGGCAAAGAATACAAAATACAAACCCAGGGCTGGAGAGAGGGAATTTATTTTGTGCGGGTAAAATACAAAAATGAAGTATTGCAGGGGAAACTGGTTGTGAAAAAATAAGAAGCCTCTAATTCTATTCACCTGGTGGCTTCGAGTCACCGGGCGAATAAAGCCATAAAGCAAAGAACCGTTCCCTCTGTTTTCTACGCAGAAGGAACGGTTCTTTTTGGGATTTTTGGGGAGTTGGAGAATCCTTTCTCCAACATTTTACCGGACTTGGAAAGTCCGGCTCCCTTTGCCCCCAACGATATCACTTTTTGGATGGCAGCACTTGTAAGTATTCCATCTTTCAGCAGAGATGGAATCCATTCGTCCACACGTTTCCCATTGCAACCAATAACCAATCTAATGCTCAACAACATTTGTACACCTGCAACTCTTGCATACTTTGAAACAATCATTCAAAAAGTATCATTCGAGGGGAAACCCATTAAGCAAAAACAAGTTAAAGAATTAACCTGAATAATTCACAAATTGAGTAAAATGATAAAGATCTTAATTATCTTATATTTATTGTTCAATTTTTTTTTAGGAAATTATGCCCTTTCGCAAGAGAACGCAAATACATTTTCTAAATTATCAATTGGTTTATCCAATCAATTTTCCCGCTATAATGAAAAAGAATTTAGTACAATTAGCCCAATAATTGAATTTCAGTTGTTGAAGCATTTTTATATTCTTCCTCAATATGAAAAATTAAGGGAATTTTATCCCTCCCTCTTTGGCGATAGAATAGGAACTCCGATACTAATCAAGTTGCCCCTGGATACGAACCAATACGTTGGGCAATAATTTATGGCTCCGCCCATGACGTGGTTCCTCCTTGAAAAAAGGCACATCCCCTTCCCCGGAAAGCTTCTTCTTCCAGCGGCGAACACTATCTGTTGATACATGAAACGCATCAGCAATGTCCTGATTAGTGCACCGCCCTTGCAAAATAAGGTTAGACGTTATAAATCGGAACATGTTCAAATCATCCTACGCATGCGAGAAAATTGGCACACCACTATGAAGATAAAAATACTGTGCCATCATGTTCCCGTACCCCAAGTGTCATATTTATCATCCGGGTATCACTTGGAAATATTGGTAGTAATAGTTGTCCCATACCGCTAAGGTAAGGATTATTACTTTACGCCCTTCGATGTATTATATGCTGATAATCAGGCATAGGTCTTGGAAGTCTGAAGGTACATGAATTTCTTTTTAACGTATGGTATAACATGATTATATCCAAATTTTATTTATTTTTATAAAAAACGAAATACAGGTTAAAGGGTGCACGACAAATATCCACAATTGATGGTTAATAAGAATATTCATATTTAAGTGTCTGGCATTAAAAAGTTTAGAAATTTGTGTTATTAAAAAACGCATTAATTATGGCACAAAAAGATCCGACAAAAATTTTTGAGAAATATTATACTGAGTGGATGGACAATCCAAAACGTTTAGAAAGCGGGTATGATTATGAAAAAACCTATTCCGAAATGATGAAAAAAGTTGAAATGGAAGTATTCCAAAATAGTGTAGGAGAGATACCAATTAACAAGAACAGATAGAGAAAGAAGACAAAGCAATGGTTGAGACTAAAATTTTCCACCAATACAGTGAACAAGATAAAAACCAACTTCATTATGCAATGCTTGATGGGGCAATGTATTTAACGAGAGGAGACAAATGGAAAGAAGCGAAAATGGGGCGTATTTTTAAGGCAACCGACAATGTCAATATTTCAGAAAAAAGAGGGGTTGTAACCAAGTCCCAATATGTAACACATTTGGGGAACCATAAGGAGTTCCTTTCGAAATTCGAGTACTACCTTGATGATTTAAGGTCGTTGGCAATAATAGCTGATGGGGCAAAATGGATATGGAACTGGGCAGGTACATATTATCCAGACGCAACCCAGATACTTGACTATTATCATGCACTGGACCATCTTTGTGAATTTGCCACAAATTATTTTAAAGACAATAATGAGCGGACAACATGGATTGAGGAGCAAGCTGAAACCTTGATAGAAGAAGGTGCGGACAAAATAATAGATTGTTTGCGGGGATTGCCAAAAAGCACAAATAAAAAAACAGAAAAAGAGAGATTGAAACTCATAGATTATTATACTAAAAACAGAAAAAGAATGCGATATGGCTCTTTCAGGAAAAGAGGCTTGTTAATCGGTTCTGGCGCAATAGAATCAGCACATAGAACAGTATTACAGCAAAGAATGAAACTAAGGGCTTGCTCAAAAATAACTTCCGGTTTTTATGAACATCTTTTGCACACATACTTTGTTAAAACTACTCACCGTAACCCTGCTATGCTTGTGTTTTTTGCCGCGTCTGTGCACAAAATATTGTCCCTAAATTCCCGGACTTATTTCTGAGTAAGCCCTAAGTGGACAACGTTGGACTAAAAAGGGGTTTCAACAAATCTCCAATATCAGGGCAATTAAAAAAAGTGATAACTGGAACAGGATCATTAATTTAACAAAAAATGCAGCCTAATGGAAATTTGTCGGACACCCAGGTTAAAAGTATGCCTATTGTTACGAACAATTTTGTTAATAAGCGGTTAATTTTATAATACTATCGGTAAATAAAAATACTAAAAAGTACTTTATTGTAATTCCGTTATACTTTTGCAGCATTTTTAAAAGAAATACACCATGATTATTGATATGAAACCAGATGTGCAGATAAATACAAATTATTATAAAGTAGAAAATTTAAGGAGTTTAACAGAGAACACCTTTGTTTTAACGCTTCCAAAAAGTAGGTTTAAGTTTGTTGCCGGGCAGCATATTTCACTTTCAATAATGGGCGATTACCAAAGCCGGGAATACTCGATATACAGTGCTGAAGATGGAGATAACCTTGAGATTTTGGTGAAAGAAGTTGACGGAGGTTATTTTTCGCCCAAATTAAAGCACTTAAAAAAGGGTGAAATGGTTGAAATTCACGGCCCATTTGGGAAATTTGGCATCGATGAGAAAAGATTAAATTCACACAAACATGTTTTTATTGCAAGCGGAACCGGTATAGCACCTTTTCACAGCATCGTAAAAAGTTATCCTGGATTGGATTATGAAGTAATTCATGGAGTGCGGTTTGCCGAAGAGGCGTACGAAAAAGAGCATTATAAAAAAGGACAACTTACAATTTGTGCTTCGCGCGATGAAAAGGGAGATTTTAAGGGCAGGCTTACCGAATACATTAAAAAAGCTGAATTCAGCGAAAACACTGCGTTTTACCTGTGCGGAAACAGCGACATGATTTTCGATGCTATGGAAATCCTTAAAGAGAAAGGATTTGACCGGGAAAATGTAACAGTTGAAGTTTATTTTTAATTGAAAGTAAGGGTTTAAATTAACCGTCATTCCCTCGAACGAGGGAATCTCATTCTTATAAGACAGGGGATTCCTGCTTTCGCAGGAATGACAAATCGCAATATATTTCTATTTCGAATCGATTTTTTCTCCGTAGGCCAAATCACCTGCATCGCCCAAACCCGGAACAATGTACGAATGTGAGGTCATCCCTTCATCAACAGCACCCAGCCAAAGTGTTACATTATCATCTTTAATATTTTTAGAAATGTAATCAACTCCTTGTTGACTTGAGATAATAGAAACGAGGTGAACATGTGATGGTTTTCCTTTGCTGAACAATGCCCGATAACCAATTTCCATCGATCTTCCCGAAGCTAACATTGGATCCGAAAGGATTACAACTTTATCGTCCAAAGAAGGAGAAGCCATGTATTCAAATTCAATTTTGAAACCGCCACCTTCGGTATATTTCCGGTAAGCAGAAATAAAGCAGTTCTCAGCGCGATCGAAGATTTTAAGCAAGCCATTGTGCATTGCAAGCCCGGCACGTAAAATAGTGGCTAAAACAGGTTGTTGCGCTAAAACAGGTACTTTTGCAATGCCGAGTGGAGTTTGAACATCACGAACAACAAAATTCAATTCCTTACTAATTTCGTAGGCAAATACTTCACCAATCCGGTATAAATTTTCTCGAAAACGGAGAGGGTCGGTTTGAATTGAAATGTCCCGTATTTCAGCTAAGTACTGGTCTAAAATTGAATGATTGTTGCCTAAAATCTTTATTTCCATTGTATTATAGTTAAGTAAATATTACATCGCCGTCGCCGTCCTGGATAAACGGTTTTTGTTTAAAAAACTGATAAACCGATTTTGTTGTCCCTACTATTTTTGTTTCCAATTTGCGAAACAAAAAAGGCATTTTATTTTTATTTAAATATTCAACAATTTCTGGATGAAAAACAATTACTGAATTGTATTTATTCTTCAGGATAGTTGCCATTACAATTTGAGTTATCTCAGAAATATCTTCCTTATTAAAATAAATGTAGGGGATTTTTGCAAGGTTATCCCGATAAGAAATAGCAACAAATCCTTTTAAAACACCTTCCTTTTTTACACAGTAATATTGTAATTCAAAGTTTTTTACAACATGCGAAAACGGGTATTCATAGGGCGGTTGTTTTTCAGATACCTGTACCCAAGGGAACTTTTGAAACCATGTAAAACTTGCGCTTGTTTTTTGAATAAAATCATTTGTTGCATGATGGTTTATAAAGTTTTCAAGACCCCTGTCTATTATTTGCACGCACTCAATAGTAAAACTATTTTTTTCAAATTTATTCAGATAAAATGCTCTTATTGGACCAGTAATTACATTGAGGATTTTGTCTAAACAGATAATTAAAAACGAAAGTAGTACCCAATTTTTATATCTTCTTGAGAAAATATCGGTTAAATAGAATCTAATAAATCCACGAACTCCATGGATTTCCTCAGAAAATTGAAATTTATCCGTTTTTTCCAGAATTGCTTTTAAATGTGGGGTACTTTCTGCCAGGTATAAACTTGAATTACTTTTTTCAATTGCTCGAAGAATTAATGGGAGGGCCAGTCCTCGCCCCTTTTCGGGATGAACCCACCAACAAGTATTCGAAAAAACAGAAATGTTTGTATTGTTTATTTTGCGGGGAAGCAAACCGGCAAATCCTAGCAAGTCAGTACCATCGGCAACATAAATTAAGGCAATTTGCCTAGGGTCGGCATCTGGATTGTTAAATTGTGATATTGCCCTTAACTCGGTAATTGGTTTTGGGTTCAATTTTTTATAAGTTGTACTTTCAATAAATGAAATCAGATCGCCGATTTTTAATTCCCTAATTTCCATCGGTAATCTCAGAATTAATATAATTTACAAAATCTCCTAAACTTCTTATTTCTATTAATTTAAAAAGATCGAAATGAATTTTAAACTTATTTTCAAGACCATTGATTAAGGTAATGTGGTTTAACGAATCCCACTCTTCAATATTATCGACAGATGAATCTTCGGAAAAATCCGATCTTCCCTTAAAAACATCTTTAAAAACTGAAATTGTATTTTTTTTTATCTCTTCAAACTCCATTTATAATTCGTTTCAAAAAAATGCCCTTCATTTATTCGTCGCAAAGATAATAGATTCTTAATTTTTCTTTGTTAATTTTTCCACTGGTTGTTATCGGAAATTTTGATATTGGAATTATTTTCCCAGGAATCATTTGTGGTGGCAGTTTTTTATTTAATAATTTAAGCAACCCAGGGAATTCTTTCACTTGTGTTTCAATAAAAGCTACAATCCAAAACAATCCATTTATTTGCTGGCTTAAAACAACAGCTTTCTCTCCCTTTAAAAAACTGTTTATAATATTTTCCACTTCAATAAGGTTAACTCGATAACCGTCAATTTTTACCTGATCATCCAATCTTCCCAGAAAATACAAATATCCTTCGTTATCTTTTTGAACGAGATCCCCGGTACGATAATATTTTTTTATCTCTCCTCTTTGTTTTATTTTGAAGAAAGAGTCGAAATCGGAGTTTAGATATCGCGACATAGTTTGCTTGCCTCCGATACAAAGTTCGCCTTTTGCACCACTTTCAGTCACAATTTTTGAATCATTAATTATCAGATATTCAACTTCGGGAAATGGCTTGCCAATTGAAACTATGCCATTTCGGCTTTTTATGTTTTTTATTGTGTTAAAACGGTAGGTAGTAGCACTAATAGTTGTTTCTGTGGGACCATAAAGATTTGAAATATCTGCTTCTTTAAAAATTGGCTGCCACAGTTTTATCATCGACAGCGGTAAAGCTTCTCCCCCAAAAATAAGGTGTTTAATATGTTTTAAGTTGAGTTTGGTAATATAGGGTTTCAAATAATTCAATACCGAGGGTGTTAATTTCACCCAGGTTATTTCTTTTTTGGAAATCAGTTTTGCAATAGACAGGAATTTAAAGGAGTTATGCGGAACTGTATAAACACAAGCTCCAACAAGAAGTGGCAATAAGTATCCTGTAAACGAGGCATCGGAAGTAAGATCGTACGTTTGTAAAAAACAAGCATTCGATTTTAATTCAGGAAATAGTTTCAGGAACCCATTACAATAAGTTTTTACATTTGAATGGTTTATTGGAACCTGTTTCGGATGCCCGGTACTTCCAGACGTAGTTAAAATATACATTAACTGTTCGTCGCTAATTTTTTTTGGGGAATTGTCTGTTTCCGACTTTATCTCGAAATTGTTTAATTGTTTAATGTGTTTTGTATCTATAATTTCGGAAATATTGTTTTTAACCGAAAAGACCATTTTTACTCCGGTTTTTTCAATTACTTCCATGTTTCGTTGAAGCGGGTATTTTGGGTTTATCGGGACAAAATGGTTTCCACTGAACCAAATTGCAAATATTGCTGCATAGGTTTCTATACAATCGTAACAAACAACCCCAACTGAACAGCCGGGGAAGGAAGTTCCACTTTCCAGCAAAATACGCGAACCGTTAATATATTCAAGGAAATTGCGGTAGCTTATATTTTTCTCGTCGATGCAAAATGCCCGGTTTTCAGAAAAATTATTAAAGCTGAAATGAAATTTTTTCAGGAGGTTCATTGGCGGTTGATTGTATTTTTTCTGAAAATAGACTTTAATAAAAAGTAAGCATATTCCGATCGGATTATCCGGGTTGCATTTTTTAAATTATCTTCCATTGGAACCCTATGAATGTGTTTTGGCAGCACATCCTTTTTAATTCCAGATGTTCCAAAAGATAGTTCAATTTTTATTTTGGTATCTAAAAACTGGAAGAAAGAGAACGGCACGTTAATGTCGGAAAAAGGAAAAGCAAACGAAAGTATTTGAGGATGGATGTTTTTATTTAAATAGTTAAAACTTTGTCCCAGTTGATTTTGCATTTCAAATTCCGATATTTCCCGGAATTTGGGATGGTCGTTGCTATGCGAGCCTATAATAAATCCATTGTCTTGCATTTCAAGAACCTGAGACAAAGTTAAATACGGTTTTTCTTTTTTTAAATAACTCTCAAAATCAATTTTTAAGATCTTCCCAATTTTATCTATTTTACTCGTGTCGGAATATTTAAATCGACTTATCGTTTCAATTATTTGCTTATTATTTGCTGAAAAAATATCAAGGAAAACCATTAATTCAGAGACAAGGAAATTTTCTTTTGTCACTTTCAGAGCCTCAATAATTAGGCTAATTTTATGTTTGTAGAATAATGTTTTATTGTCAACAAAAGCGGGGTTGATAAAAAATGCAGATTGCAATCCTTTTTGTTTTAAAATAGGAAAAATTACGTCGTAACATTCACGCATTCCATCATCGAAAGAGAGAAAAAAGAGTGGTTTTTCTGATTTTTTCCCATTTTCAACAAAAGCCAATACGTCATTTATTGTAGCCGGGTGATAATTTTTGAGAAGAAATTCCAGATCGTTTTTAAAATGTTCGACCGAAATTGCAGGATATAGATTTTTAATATGAATTGGTGTATTGTCTGCTACGAGATGATAAAATGGGAAAATAAAATTTTCTCCTGTTAACTTCCTCAACAAATTGAAAGGAAGTGGTTTTGAGAAATAATATACAAAATCTTTAATAATTTGCCGGCTCATTTTATTTATTTCATAAACTTCCTTATTACCGGAAGCCTGTTGGAGTAAATATAAAAATAATTCTCGGCTGTTGCCCCAAAACCTTTATAAAAACGGGCAATCCCTTCAATAACTGAACCTTCAAAATCGAGAAAAATATTACTATCTGAATATTCGTCAATAATATTTTCGATAATTGCGTACATGGCCCTTTCCTTGCGCCCTTCGCTGGTCGAAAATGCATTTAGATAATAAGCACGGTTTTTATTCAAAACAATAAAAGCTGCAGCACAAAGTGAATTTGTAGAAGAGTAGGCTGCATAAATAACTCCGGTATTCGTGGCCATGGAACCTGTTATTAAGCCACTTAATATTTGATAAGTTGAAGCTTTTACAACGGTTCGGGCAGCTTGTTTTTTTGTATTGATGTATTCATGGGGCAATTGCCCTTTAATAATTTTTACCTGGTTTTTGTGGGCTATTTTAATGTTGCGTTTTGTGTGTTTAGAAAAGTTTTTCGAAATTTCGTTGTAATTAGAGGATAATTGCAAAATATAATTTACTTTTTCCACCCTCTTAAAATTGTTAAAAGCTGAAATATTGTTTGCAAAATTTATTTGATAGTTCACTAAAAGAAATTTGTCTTTTAAGTATTTGGCAAATTGATTTTGAATTTCGAAGTTGGGATTTGGGAAAATTCCTAATTGTTGGCAATAAACCGGCTGGTAAATGTATTTTATCCCAAATTTTGATTTTATGGGCAAAGGCATTACAAATTCATAATCGCCCCAAATAAGTGCGTCCCAAATTATTGCTGTTCGGTCGAGGTGCCAGGCGTAAGCGTAAACCCGACAATTTGGGGCATCTTCAATACATTGGTTCCATTTAACAGAATCAATGTTTTCGTGTTTTATATATTGTAATTCCGCTTTTTTATTCATTTGCCCATTTAAAACCCAGTTGGTTCATTTTCTCGAATACTTGCTGGTAACCTTCCCAAAGTCCTTTGTTATTAACTGTTTCGTTGTGCCAAATGCTTACAAATGTACCACCTACATTTTTAACTTCTTGCATAATATTTTTTATTTCCTGCAAAGCATCTTCTGGCGGTAGTTGCAAATAATGGTTCAAGGTGCCATCCATTATCTGAAACGGAACAATTAACAGGTTTGTTGTTTTTTCCTTTTTAAGGTCGTAGAAATAATAAGGTGTGCAAATGCCGGCCCTAAATCCGGGTTGGGCCGAATAACCCATTGTGTAGTCCGTGGTTATTCCGGCTTTTATTACTCTGCGGTAGGTTTTTGGAAAGTTTAACCGTAAAAAATGTTGGCGGCTTTTTAATATTTCATTTCCGGTAATTTCTTCCAATCTCTGTTTCTCTGCTTTAATTTTTTTCTTTCCTTTTTTATTGCCCGTTGCAAACGATGGATGAATTCCAATGTCGTATTTTTCGTTTGTTTTCCGAACAAGCATTTTGAGGTGTTTGTTTTTATGCGAAATATTTTTGTCGAAATGAGCGTAATTGCCCAGTAGAAAAAAGAATTTTACCTTGTTCTCGTTACCTTTAAAAATGGTGTCAAGATACTCGTACGTATCGTAAGGGTCTTTTTCAGTACCCCACAAAACTTTTAGCCGGGTGCTAAATTCCATAAAATTGCCCTTGGCAATTGATTTTAAAAGTGCGCCGGTTGTCCTCCAAAGTGCTTTGTGTTGGAATGCCCAGGCATTGTCGATATCAATTGTGGAAATAAATTCGAACTTTCTTTCAGGGAAAACCAATTTGGGGAACTGTTCTTTCAGCTTTTCGGCAATAAGTTTTGCCCAAATATTTACAACTGGTTTTTTCAGGAGCGTATATTTTGTGAGGATACTTCTGTGAGCCTGATATCTGTCCAGTTTGTCATGGTTGGTTTCCATGTATTCTTCGTAACGTGTTACCAAGTAAAACGAGGCTGCAAATGGGTCGAACGGTAGAGCAGAATCTTTTGAACTTTCAAAAAAATATTTTTCGCCTTCGTACCAAACCGAATTAATTGTTGGAGTAATTAATGCTTTACAATGCAGTAAGCGGTGTGGTTTTATGTAGAATTCGTCTGAAAATTTTTCAAACGAATAATTGATTTTTGGGAGAGTTGAATTTTTAAAATCGGACGAATTGGAAGTAAATGCAACTTCAAGCTGAAGAATTTGGGTGAAAAGTAATTGGGCGATGTATTCAATCCGTGGGGTAACTTCTTCTGAATAGAGGAGTATCATAGTTGCATGTTTTTAATCAAATAATTTCTC
The DNA here is from genome assembly GCA_021648495.1 of Draconibacterium sp. Taxonomy (GTDB): domain Bacteria; phylum Bacteroidota; class Bacteroidia; order Bacteroidales; family Prolixibacteraceae; genus Draconibacterium. Next base: position 319 of record JAKIST010000134.1, on the reverse strand, counting down.
GAGGTTTTGCCGCGAGATTCCATATATTCTCCCCTGATCCTGAAATTTCGGGACAGGGGAGATGTCATCCGGCAATAGACGGATGACAGAGGGGTGAAATAAAGAAAATTCGATTTTGGGCTTCTTTGCCGAAATAAAGTTGGCGCAATACTCTTTGCAACTGCCATGAAGATAGTCAATTTTAAGAATTTTTGTAATTATTTAGCAGCCTAATTCCGTAATAAAGTTGCTGCCCTCAAAGGTAGTAGAAAGTTCGTTAAAAATATTTTTATTGTTTTTTCTCGCTGTGGATATAAAACCCTCTATTCGCGCATAGTAT